>NZ_WPDC01000023.1:0-47402 GCF_035615595.1 Vibrio sp. R-1
ATCATTGAGATAAAAAAATACCGCTCTTCAAGAGCGGTATTTTCCAATGCTTAAATCGATTTTCGATTATTTTACAAACTCAACACCGATTTGAATGTCGCCTTTGAGCGTATCTAACATGCCATCCAGCGCGGCTTGCTCATAAGCGCTCAGTTTGCCGATATCCAGCAACGCTTCAACGCCATTTTTACCTAGCTTGATAGGTTGGGCAAAGAATGGAGCGTACTCCCCCTCACCTTCTACATACGCGTACTCAACAACATCAGATTCGCCTTGCAGTGCTTTAACCAGTGCAAGACCAAAACGACATGCCGCTTGGCCCATAGAAAGAGTCGCTGAACCGCCACCCGCCTTAGCTTCAACCACCTCGGTACCCGCATTTTGGATACGTTTAGTCAACGCGGCGACTTCTTCATCGGTAAAGCTTACGCCTTCTACTTGCGACAACAGAGGCAGAATGGTAACCCCTGAGTGACCACCAATCACAGGCACACGAACTTGGCCCGGATCTTTATCTTTCAGTGCGGCAACGAAGGTTTCAGAGCGGATCACATCCAGTGTGGTGACACCAAATAGCTTACGCTTGTCATACACACCGGCTTTTTTCAGCACTTCGGCTGCGATAGGGACCGTTGTGTTCACTGGGTTAGTAATAATGCCAACACAGGCTTTCGGACACACCACAGCAATTTTTTCTGCCAATGCTTTCACAATACCAGCGTTCACATTGAACAGATCCGCACGATCCATACCCGGCTTACGTGCAACACCCGCAGAAACCAGAACCACATCCGCACCTTCCAACGCAGGCGCTGGGTCTTCACCCGCATAGCCTTTGATGGTAACTGGTGTTGGGATATGACTCAGATCCGCAGCGACACCCGGTGTGACAGGCGCAATATCATACAGCGCGAGATCAGAACCAGCAGGAAGACGGTTTTTGAGTAACAGAGCAAGGGCTTGACCAATGCCGCCAGCGGCACCAATAACAGCGACTTTCATCGTAAATCTCCTTGAGAGTAATCTCTTATATGTTTGTAGGGTGATTAGGTGTATCCGACCGTCAAACGCTATAGCAATCACAATCTGATTACAATCAATTAACGTCAGCTTTGCGACTTTGCGCAATACTGCTGAGAAGGCGTTACAGCATCGAAGACGATTATCGGTTAATGTTCAATTGAGACAAAGAGTTATACAGCGATCTAACCTGATAACAAAAACATTTACAGTGACAGTGAAGACAATTTTAGCGAGTCGTTTGGTGTGTCGTGCATAGGTATGCGAGAATATGCACAAATCGATCATTTAACCAAAGTAAGAAGAACCATGCGTAACGTAGATAAACAAGACAACCTAGTCCGAGCCTTCAAAGCCTTACTAAAAGAAGAACGCTTTGGCTCACAAGGCGATATTGTTGAAGCGCTAAAAAATGAAGGCTTTGACAACATCAACCAATCCAAAGTATCGCGCATGCTGACCAAGTTTGGCGCGGTACGTACCCGTAACGCTAAGATGGAGATGGTTTACTGCTTGCCTGCAGAATTAGGCGTACCGACAGCGAGTAGCTCACTGCGTGAATTAGTGCTGGATGTGGATTACAACAACGCGTTGGTGGTGATCCGCACAGGTCCGGGAGCGGCACAATTGATCGCTCGCTTGCTCGACTCTCTCGGCAAATCCGAAGGCATTCTCGGGGTAGTCGCTGGCGATGACACGATTTTTATCACCCCGACCTTGGATGTTCCAGTGAAAGAGCTGTTCCACTCTGTGTGCGAATTGTTTGAATACGCCGGTTAACCACTTTCTCATTTAATGATGTTTAGTCACGCCATAGTGCGTGACTAAACTCACATCTTAGAAACATCATTACTCACCATTTAAACAGACTAAGCATTTGAAATTAAAAGGGTATATTTACGGAATACTCAACGCTTTGCTGTTTAATAAATGAGTCAATCACACTATAAATTTTAACAGTTGTGTAATTATCTGTTGTTTTTTTGGTATGATTCCGCTGCTTTATCGTTCTTTGCCGCGAATAAAGCAACGTTTCTCAGGCAGGAAAGCTCGAAGCCGCGCTGACGCTTTGGGTTACATTACCAATGAAGGAAGGGAAATTCATGTCATTACCTAAAATAATCAAAATGGGTGCTATCGCAGCCGCAGTTATCGGCTCTGGTGTCGCCAGCGCGCAGGATTTCATTACTATCGGTACCGGTTCGGTTACTGGTGTTTATTACCCTACGGGCGGCGCTATCTGTAAATTAGTGAACAAGGATCGTAAAGATCACAACATTCGTTGTTCCGTTGAATCGACTGGCGGCTCTATTTACAACGTCAACACTATCCGTTCTGGCGAATTGGATTTCGGTATTGTGCAATCAGATTGGCAGTACCATGGCTACAACGGCACGAGCGAATTTGCAGAACAAGGCCCGTACAAGAAACTGCGCGCCGTATTCTCAATGCACACCGAGCCTTTCAATATCATCGCGCGTGCTGATTCAGGCATTGAAAACGTGAAAGACCTCGCGGGCAAGCGCGTGAACATTGGTAACCCAGGCTCAGGCGATCGCGCCACTATGCAAGTGGTGATGGATGCCTTCGGTTGGAATAACGACAGCTTTAAACTGGCGGCGGAGCTCAAAGGCTCAGAGCGCTCACAAGCGCTGTGTGACAACAAGATTGATGCCTTCATCTACATGGTTGGCCATCCAAATGGTGCCATCAAAGAAGCGACCACCTCTTGTGCTGCCAAACTGGTTCCCGCTACGGGCCCTGAGATCGAAAAGATCGTCGCCAACAACCCTTACTATGCTTACAGCGTTGTACCGGCTGGCATGTACAGCGGCACAGATCAAGAAGTGAAAAGCTTTGGTGTGGCAGCAACGTTAGTCACCACGGAAGATGTGTCTGAAGCGGTCGTCTACAACCTGACCAAAGCGGTATTTGAAAACTTCGATACCTTTACTCGCCTCCACCCAGCGTTTGCTAACTTGAAAAAAGAAGACATGGTAACCGCAGGGAACTCTATCCCACTCCACCCAGGTGCAGTGAAATACTACAAAGAAGCGGGTTTGATTAAGTAACGCGTTTCAACTGAGAAGGGAGAGGAAATCCTCTCCCGTAAAAATAAAAAAAGAGGAGGCAAATGCCTCCTCATTAGTATCACGTTCACGTTTGGTGATACTACTTTCAGGTACAACACTCTCAGTACCGATGACAAGTCTATGGAACATCAATAATAAGGATAAGGTACATGACGCAGACAACAACACCGTCGCAAGATGTGCAAGAGATGGTGGCGCAAGCAGACACTGGCGCTCGAGCCCCCAAAGGGCTTCCGGGGCGTGTGCTTTGGTTTGTTCCGCTCTGTTGGTCACTTTTCCAACTTTGGTACGCTTCACCACTCCCCTTTATCTTCGACTTTGGCGTACTCAATGATACGCAAGCTCGCTCCATTCACTTAACGTTTGCCGTTTTTCTCGCCTTCACGGCCTATCCGGCAATGAAAGGTTCGCCGCGCGATCGCATTCCTTTAACCGACTGGCTTTTGGCACTCGCGGGTAGCTTTTCCGCTGCTTATATCTATCTGTTTTACGCCGAGCTCGCAGGACGCTCAGGCGCACCCACTCAGTTTGATGTGATCGCCTCTGTGGTCGGCATGGTATTACTCCTCGAAGCGACACGCCGGGCATTAGGCCCACCACTGATGATGGTGGCCGCGCTCTTTTTACTTTACACCTTCGCTGGCCCTTACATGCCCGATGTGATTGCCCATAAAGGGGCGAGTCTAAATAAGGCGATGTCACACTTGTGGCTCACCACCGAAGGAGTATTTGGTGTCGCACTTGGGGTATCTACCTCATTCGTGTTCCTGTTCGTGCTTTTTGGTGCCATGCTGGAGCGGGCTGGCGCGGGCGCTTACTTCATCAAAGTGGCTTTCTCGATGCTTGGGCACATGCGTGGTGGTCCAGCCAAAGCGGCCGTGGTAGCGTCAGGCCTTTCCGGATTGGTTTCTGGCTCTTCAATCGCCAACGTGGTCACCACGGGAACTTTCACCATTCCTTTAATGAAACGTGTGGGTTTTCCCGGCACCAAAGCGGGTGCAGTGGAAGTGGCCGCCTCCACCAACGGCCAGCTGACGCCACCGATTATGGGTGCAGCGGCTTTCTTAATGGTGGAATATGTCGGGATTTCCTATGTTGAAGTGATCAAAGCGGCGATCCTACCCGCACTGATTTCTTATATCGCGCTGATTTATATCGTTCACCTTGAAGCGTGTAAGGCGGGCATGAGTGGTTTGCCTCGTCGTCATCAATCGACGGTGGCCCAAAAGCTGCTCTCATTTACCGCCACGATTCTTGGCTTATGCGTGATAAGTGCCGTGGTTTATTACGGTATCGGCTGGACTAAAGAAGCCTTTGGCGACGCAGCAACGCCCATCCTCACTGTGGTGTTATTGGCTGCTTATGTCGGCTTAGTGAAAATCTCCGCCCCCTACGCCAAAGAGGGTTTAGGGATTGATGAGAATTTGCAGTACGTCCCCGATGTCGCCCCGACGCTAAAATCCGGTCTACACTACTTGCTGCCGATTGTGGTATTGGTGTGGTGTTTGACGGTTGAGCGCTTCTCGCCCGGCTTATCGGCCTTCTGGGCCAGCGTGTTTATGATTTTCATCCTACTCACGCAACGTCCACTGATGGCTCTCTTTAATCGCACGGGTTCACTAGGTGATGCGGCGAAAGAGGGCGTGACTGACCTTTTTGAAAGCTTAGTCTCAGGTGCCCGCAATATGATCGGCATTGGGGTCGCGACCGCTGCCGCTGGCACAGTCGTGGGGGTAGTGACCCTGACTGGGATTGGTTTAGTGATGACCGACTTTGTCGAGTTTATCTCTGGCGGTAACTTGATGCTGATGCTGATTTTCACTGCCGTGATCAGCTTAATTCTGGGTATGGGCTTACCAACGACCGCCAACTACATCGTAGTTTCCACCTTGATGGCTCCAGTCATTGTCACTCTAGGCGCTGAACATGGCTTAATCATTCCACTGATTGCGGTGCATCTGTTCGTATTCTATTTCGGTATTTTGGCCGATGATACGCCTCCGGTCGGACTTGCCGCATTTGCCGCGGCGGCGATCGCCAAATCCGACCCGATCCGCACCGGTATCCAAGGCTTTGCCTACGATATCCGCACCGCGATTTTGCCTTTCATGTTTGTGTTTAATACCCAACTGCTGCTGATGGGTATTGATAGCTGGTGGCACTTAATGCTGACCATACTCTCTTCCATCACCGCCATGTTGCTGTTCTCGGCGGCAACCCAAGGGTGGTGGTTAACCAAGACCAAATGGTGGGAAGTCGTCGCGCTACTGGTGCTGACCTTCACCTTCTTCCGCCCCGGTTTTTGGTGGGACATGGTCTACCCAGCTCAAGTCATGTATGCCGGCACTAAGTTAGAGCAGATTGTCGAGCAAGCTCCCATTGGACAACCGATCCAAATGATCGTCGCGGGAGAGAATCTTAAAGGCGAATACACCTCTAAAACCGTGCAACTGCCATTTGAAGATCGCGCCGTCAGCGCTCAAGATCGGATCGCCTCTATGGGCTTAACTCTGCTTAATGATAAAAACCGCATGCTGGTAGAAATGGTTGAGTTTGGCAGCCCAGCCGAAGCGGCGGGCATCGATTTCGATTGGGAAATTCGCTCAGTGGTGGTCGATAGCGATCGACCAATGAAAGAGTGGGTATTCTTGCCTGCGATTTTGCTGACCTTACTGCTGGCTTGGAACCAAAAAAGACGGATAAAAAAGGCGTAACAAGGTGCTATGTCAATATGCCTGAGTCAAATCAGGCATATACTTATCCCGTCAATCAATCATCGCTAACGCATCCCTAAGACGCATGTTGCGGGATGACGAATAAACCCTAGAGAGCGTCATGTATAAACATATTCTTGTTCCGGTTGATTTGAATGAACAAGGCTTTGCCGACAAAGCGGTGCAACTTGCTGTCTGGCATGCTAAGCATTCCAATGCCGAAATTCACTTGCTGAACGTGTTGCCTGGTATTCACATGTCCATGGTGGCGACTTATTTTCCTAAAGACGCGGCCGCGCAGATGAAAAATGATGTGCGAGCACAACTCAAAGCCTTTGCGGAGAAGCACATCGCTGAAGAGGTGGTGTACAAACTCCACATCGCCGAAGGCAAACCTTACGCCACTATCCTTGATTATGCCGAGCGCTTAGGGGCTGACTTAATTGTTATGCCAAGCCACAAACGCTCACGCATCGATAAAGTGATGCTCGGCTCCGTGGCCAGTAAAGTAGTGGAAAATTCGCCCATTAATGTCATGGTCGTCAAACCACAAGGTTAATCGGCACTCATCTTCAATCGTTTATTCAAGGCGCATATTGCGCCTTTTTTGTTCACCGATTCCTATCACACTAATTGGTTTTGCCTGTTTGAATAACTGAGAACGATTATCGATAATCAACTCATCGAACAAGATCAGGTGGACTGAATCATGAAAAAGACATTAAGTTTTGCAGCAATACACTTTACCATCGCGTTTACGGTAGCGTATGTACTGACAGGCGATGTCATCATCGGCAGCCTGATTGCAATGCTCGAACCTATGGTGAACACCGTTGCGTTTTACTTCCATGAAAAAGCATGGGTGAAATCCGCTGCTTTACAACGCTTTGCGGGCGACCCAAGAATCAAAACGGCCAGCTTCGCGACGATTCACTTTACCGTAGCGTTCAGCGTGGCTTACCTGTTAACGGGCAGTTGGTTGGTCGGTGGGGTGATGGCGATGATTGAACCCAGCATCAACACTTGTGCCTACTACTTTCATGAGAAAGTTTGGCAAAGCAAACACGCAGGCCATCTTGGCTGCGCTCACTAAGTGATGCCAAAGCATCTTCAAACGCCTTCTTGATGAAGGCGTTTTGTATTGTTGATGCAAAAAACGTTACAGCGGGAAATGGCTAACACAATGCGCTTCACTCAAGCCCAGTCGGAAACGCTTAACTTGCCCATCCAACTGCACGGTGATCAGATACAGATCTTCTGCTCGCGGGTGGCGCACATCGTAAATCTTGGGGGCATCAACCTGAAAGAGTACGCTCGCATGATCGCTACGCACATCAATCGGCACTTGATAGGTTCGCCCATCAAATTTTACCGCAGCGGAAACCAAGCCCGGCGAATAGGTGGTGAAAAACAGGTTTACCAGCAACTCGCAACCGCTGTGATGCCAGATTTGCTCAGTTGAAACATGGGTCAGACGCAAATGACGGATGCATTGTAGATAAGGCGCTTTCCAGATCCCCATTCGCTGATCATAATTGGGCACATCCTGCTCGCCCAAGAAACACAACTCGCTCTCCTCTTCATCCAGCAACCCATCCTCATCCGCTTCTAAAAATAGAATTTCAAATCGGTTGCGACCCGGCTTCAATAATGGACGAATCTCTTTGCGGTAAATCGCTTGTGAGCCATCACAGTCAAACAGCGCCACACCGTTAAGGCGCACTTCAGCGTGGTAATCAATGCCTTCAATAACCAAATCAATAGCGGCAAAGCTCAACAAATCGTCATCCACCTCTATATCGTGCATTAAATGCCACTCTTGCTGCGCAATATCGTCTTCGCTCAATGTTTTGGGCAAAACGGCACTTAATGGCGCTGGAAAGGTGATGTCATCTTGAGGGATAGAGAGATCCGTCAGTGGAGAGAGTTGCCAAAGGCCGGCGAGTGAGAGCTGCATAAGGTTCCAATTCCTGTTGGTTTGCGCGCATTATACCCGAAGTGAAATCTATTGCAGCGTCCATGTAACACAGTGATTGTGGCTTACAATCGATTAGTACAGGCAAAAAAATACCAGCCCTGTGGCTGGTATCTTAGACTCGAGGATTAATGCTCGTCGTCTTCATCCTCATCTTCGTCAGAGTACAAAGCGTCTTCGCCTTCGTAATACGTACCCCAACCGTCATAAATGATGTCAAATTTTTCAGCCAGATTGACCAGTTTTTCCACTTGTTCATCAATCAGTTTGGCATCTAATGCAGACTGCATGGTGGCATCAAAGCAGAGCAGCTTATTACCATCTTCATCTTCCGTTTCTTCCGCTTCCAGCACTTCAAAACCCATTTTGAACGCTTCAACGGCCGCTTTTTCCAGCTTATCGAAATCTTCTGCAAACAGATGGTGCTCAATCTCATACAAGGCATCTGGATCACTGCCATCTTCGAGCAGGGCCTGAATAATATCGCGAGTCTCTTCCTTTTGGATCTCGATTAATTCTTCTACAGATAGATAATCATCTTGGTGAGACATGATGTGCTCCAGATAGTCAATGGGATCGGAAATTTGTGCGGCGCACTATCGCATGGATTGAAGGGAATTTCTAGCCACAAAACGATCTGGGAAGATCTTTCACTGAACTCACGATCCTTTCCTTATAAGGTTTTTAACATTTTTTTATCAAATGCCAAATTCAGCATAATCTGTGCTCTCTCTATCCGTTGAAATCGAGCGGCTGATTGCCTGTTTATGGAAAGATAATGCATAGCTAAAAACCGACTAAAAAAGGAAAAAATTCCACCCTTCCCTTCAAGCACTCACCCATTGTGAATAAATAGTTAATTAAAGAACCAAAAATGCATAAACACATCGGCTTATGCTGCGCATAGCTAAGCAAATTGAGCAACAACACACATCTTAGGTGCAAAAAGAATACAGCGCTAAAAACCACAGCTAAAAAAGACAAATAATCCAAAAAATAAAAATAAAGCGAAGTTTAATAACACAAAGCCAACTTGCAACTTCATAAAAATCTCTTCATAACTATATCGAACCGAAGAATTGGCAAGCAGGATGCTTGTTATACCCAAACTACTTGGAGTGGCAGGTAGGCAGCAAGAGAGTACATCCCCATGAGCATAGATAAACACTGCGACTGGGGTGAACGAACGTAGCCAACACCGCTGTAAATAGGAAAGGGATAAGCCATCGCTACCTACACATCGCTGCGGGTGGCACAAAAGAGAGGAAGGAAACCCGATGAATCGTTTGTATGTGGGCTCTGAAGTGGGGCAACTGCGCCGTGTATTGTTAAATCGTCCGGAGCGGGCACTCACCCATTTAACCCCCTCTAACTGCCATGAACTCTTGTTTGATGATGTACTGGCCGTTGAAGCGGCGGGCGTTGAGCACGATGCCTTTGCCAATACGTTGCGCACACAAGATGTGGAAGTGTTACTGCTGCACGATTTACTCGAAGAGACACTCGCCATTCCTGAAGCCAGACAATGGCTACTGAACACTCAGATCAGCGATTTTCGCTTTGGTCCAACCTTTGCTCGCGAGCTGCGCCACGCTCTTAACCATCTTGATGATCATCATCTCACCACGCTTTTACTGGGCGGGCTCGCTTTTTCTGAATTGCACCTCGAATCGGATTCCATGCTACCGAAAATGCGCCAGCCACTCGATTTTGTGATTGAGCCATTGCCCAATCACCTGTTTACTCGTGATACCTCATGCTGGGTGTATGGAGGGGTGTCACTCAATCCAATGATGAAGCCTGCTCGCCAGCGTGAAACCAACCATTTGCGCGCGATTTATCGCTGGCACCCGATTTTTGCCCAGCATCCTTTTATCCACTATTTCGGTATTGATGATCTGCACTACGACAACGCCAATATCGAGGGTGGTGATGTGCTGGTGATCGGCAAAGGCGCGGTGTTGATTGGAATGTCTGAACGCACTTCACCACAAGGGGTGGAAAATTTAGCGGCCGCACTCTTTAAACATGGTCAAGCCAGCGAAGTAATTGCGATCAACCTGCCCAAACATCGCTCATGCATGCATTTAGATACGGTGATGACTCATATAGATGTGGATACTTTTTCCGTTTATCCAGAGGTCATGCGTAAAGATCTGCCGACTTGGCGACTCACCCCCAAGGGCAACAACGGCGATATGCGCGTTGAGCAAGTCCCCAGCTATTTGCACGCTATTGAGCAAGCACTTGGAGTCGATTATTTGAAAATCATCACCACAGGTGGCAACAGTTACGAAGCCGAACGCGAGCAGTGGAATGACGCCAATAACGTCCTCACTGTCAAACCTGGGGTAGTGATTGGCTACGAACGTAACGTTTATACCAATGAGAAATACGATAAAGCAGGCATTAAGGTACTGACCATTCCCGGCAATGAGCTAGGACGTGGCCGCGGCGGCGCACGTTGTATGAGCTGCCCGATTGAGCGTGACGGGATTTAATCTCTCAACGCAAAACCACCGCGAATGGCGGTGGTTTTGCGTCGTAGTGTCTATTGTCAGGCTAACGGTTAGGACAACGAACCAGCAAAATTCGGTTACTCTGTCCCACCCACAGTCAGGGCATCCAACTTCAGAGTTGGCTGGCCAACGCCAACTGGCACGCTTTGTCCCGCTTTACCACACACGCCAACACCGCGATCCAGCGCCAGATCGTTACCGACCATAGAGACCTGCTGCATGGCTTCAATACCAGAACCAATCAGAGTTGCGCCTTTGATTGGACGGGTGATTTTGCCATTTTCAATCAAGTAGGCTTCTGAGGCCGAGAACACAAACTTACCGGAGGTGATATCCACCTGACCGCCACCAAAGTTCGGGGCGTAAATGCCTTTTTTCACCGAAGCGATGATTTCTTCTGGTGTGTGCTCGCCCGGTAGCATGTAAGTATTGGTCATACGCGGCATAGGCAGATGAGCGTAAGATTCACGGCGGCCATTCCCCGTCGGTGCTACGCCCATTAAACGGGCATTGAGCTTGTCTTGGATGTAGCCTTTCAAAATACCTTTTTCGATCAGCACGTTGTATTGACCACTCACCCCTTCATCATCCACGTTGAGAGAGCCGCGCAGATCTTTGAGTGTACCGTCATCGACAATCGTACACAGATCAGAAGTGACTTTTTTGCCGACTTTGCCTGCAAATACCGACGAGCCTTTACGGTTAAAATCGCCTTCCAGGCCATGACCGACCGCCTCATGCAGCAACACACCCGGCCAACCGGATCCGAGTACCACAGGCATGGTTCCGGCAGGAGCGGCTACCGCTTCAAGGTTAACGAGCGCTTGGCGAATCGCTTCATCGGCGAAAGAAAACGCGATTTTTTGTCCCGCTTCTTCTTGTAAGAAATAGTCGTAACCAAAACGGCCACCACCACCCGCGCTACCGCGCTCACGGCGATCGCCTTTTTGCGCTAGCACGCTAATCGAAAGACGAACCAGAGGACGAATATCCCCTGCGTACGTGCCATCAGTAGCCGCCACGAGGATCTGCTCATGCACACCGCTTAAACTGACTGACACTTCGGTGATGAGAGGCTCTTTAGTACGAATGTACGCATCAAGCTGTTTCAGCAGTTCGGTTTTTTGCTGTTTTTCCCAACTTTCCAGTGGGTTATGCGCGCCATAAAACTCAGGATGTTGCGCGCGCTTAAACGCTTGTACGGTGAGGTTTTGACCTTGTTGAGCAATCCCACGCGCCGCGATGGCACTCTGCTTTAAACCTTCTAACTGAATTTGATCAGAGTAAGCAAAACCGGTTTTTTCACCACTGACGGCGCGCACACCGACCCCACAATCAATATTGAATGAGCCGTCTTTAATGATGCTGTCTTCCAGTACCAGAGATTCATGCCAGCTGGATTGGAAATAAATATCGGCATAATCAATCTGGCGAGTCGCAATACTGGACAGCGTATCGGCAATATCCTGTTCAGTGAGCCCAGCGGGTGCCAGCAGTGCCGTTTCAATTTGGTTCATCGTCATCAGTGTGTGTTCTCTATTAATTGATGGGTAAAACGCGTGTGCTGTGTAATGGGCATTGCGCGTCTCACAGAATCGAGCGTTGCAAGATCGAACTCGACCACTTTACTTTGTACTTCGGCGCCTAAATTGGCGATCACTTCACCCCACGGGCTAATCACCATGGAATGTCCCCACGTCTCTCGTCCGCATGGATGATGTCCAGTTTGACCCACGGCAATCACCCAGCATTGCGTTTCAATGGCTCGGGCGCGTAACAAGACTTCCCAGTGGGCTTGGCCCGTCACCGCAGTAAAGGCCGCAGGAACCAGCAAAATCTGTGCACCTTGGCGCCGTAATTCTGCGTACAAGTGCGGAAAGCGCACATCGTAGCAAATCGATAGGCCCAACGCTCCAAACGGCGTTGAGGTGACGACCACCTGTTGCCCCGGCGTAAAGGTTTCGGATTCGCGATAACGCTGATGGCCATCAGCGACATCGACATCGAACATATGCAGTTTATCGTAAACCGCCACTCGCTCACCTTGTGCATTCCACAATAGGCTACTAGTGGTAATCCCGTCAGCGCGGCGGATCGGCATACTGCCTATTAATAACCATACACCATATTCTTTGGCGAGGCTCGCTAAGGCGTGCTGAACTGGACCGTGATCCAAAGATTCGGCTTGTTGATGGTATTGTTCACGATTCCCCAACAGCAGGGCATTTTCTGGTGTCACAATCCATTGCGCTCCTTGCTGAGCAAGCTTGGCCACCTCTTGTTTGAGATAAGTCAGATTACGACTTATCTCAGGGCCTGAGGTCATTTGCACCAGTCCAACTCGTTGCATTTTCTTCCCTATTCAGTCAGTTTACGCAGCTTTTCCGGCAACTTGAATTCGCCTTTACTGCGCGAAAGCTCTTTCACCGTCGGTGAATCGAGCGGTCCTTTTACTTCATAGTTGACTTGAGTAAACACTTCCACTACCGGAGAGATCACCGTGGTGATCGCCAGCACATACAAGGCGGTTTGCGGTGTCACCGCAAACGCCGTCAATACCGGAATGCCTGATGTAATGTCCGGGACGAAATTCACTTCTGCATCGACCGTGCGCGTATTGAGATCGGCGAGACCTTTAATCGTCATCTCTCCGGCCACCGCATCCATTTTGATGTTATTGGTGACAAAAATTCCTTGGGAAAGCTCACCACTGCCGGAGATCGAATCAAACGCCATCCCTTTATCAAATACATCGCTAAAGTCGAGCTGCATTTTGCGTATGATTGAATCAAGGCTAAATAGACCAAGTAACCTTGCCGCCCCACTCACATCGGAAATCACCCCTTTTCCAAGTTTGGTATCCACCTTGCCTTGCAAAGTGTTGACCTGCATTGACCACGGAGCGCCATCCCATTGCGTGCTTGCGGTAATCTCAAACGGCGCACGCTGGATACCTGAGTTGATCCCAAAACGTGCCATCAAGTCACTGTTGTTATCGCCCTTCATATCCAAATTCATTTGGGTTCGGCTCTGAGTATCAGTCAGCGTCCAAGTGCCATTAACATGCAGTTGGTTGGTACCACTAGTGAAATCAATGCTCTTCCACAGCAGCGTATCCCCTTGGCGCTGAAAATCGACATTCGCTTGGCCGATTTTGTAGCCTTGCAACCAAAAGTCTTTGATGGTCAACGTAAGGTTAGGCATCCATTGATGGAATTTACGATCAAAATCGGTGATAAGCGGTAATTTCTGACGATCAAGATCAACCAGCAACGCCTCTTCCCCCACCTCGAGCTGAGGCAAAAACAGATGCAGGCGCTCAAGCGCAATACTCAAATCATAAGGCTCAATATAATTGGCTTGGCCTTTGATCTCTTGGCTATCCAGATTGAGAAGCCAGCCGAGGTCTTTGCGCCGCGCATTAAGATCCACGTCATGCCAATCCAGCCCTGCAAAGGTCAGCTCTTTAACCGCCGCATCCACTCGCTCCGGCATTGGAAATGCCGGCGTATTTAAACTGGCCAGCTTAGATTTTCGCGATTTAGGCGCAGGCTTTTCATTCAAAATGGAGAGCCAATCATCCAGATTGAACGCTTGGCTACGCAACTGGACATGATGCCCCACCACTGGGCTAATTTTAAAACTGCCCTGCCCAAGCACCAGATTCGTGGCTTTCAGAACCGGTACTTTAGGCGTTAAATCGATCTCGGCCTGATATTTTGCTTGCGGCAGTTGCAAGCGCGCGGAAACCATCTCTTGATTGCCCGAGGCTTGCAACAGAGCCTGCCCTTTCACTTTGAGTGCTTTTTTAAGTGGGAAGGGGTAGCGGCTCTCTAACCCGCGCAAATCCGCCTTACCATCCAATTGGTAAGTAAAGCCCACATCATTGAGTTGAATGTCAACGCTCGCCTGCCAAGGTGCATGGCCTTTCACTCGGCTTAACCAGCGTTCGCCCACAAACGGGATCAGCGGTTTGACTTCCCAATCCCCAACCATATCAATGCCAACCGCATAACCCCGCTTGGCATCTTCGCCTTTAAAATCGATCGAGACGGGCTGTTTGAGCAAACGGGCATCAAGCCCCGCTGCACTCACGCGGTCATTATCGAACTCGATTTTGCCAGACACAGAGGTAAGGCTCATCGGCGGTGTATCAATATCCACCGCGTTATTGCTCAGCTCGGCAAAGCCCCAAGCCCGCGGCTCTGCGCCACTGTGGAATGGAATATTGAGTTGAAACTCTGAGCGCACCGGTCCTTTAACTTGAATCGTAGTCAGCGCCGCGCCTACGGAATCGACTAACGGGGTCGCCATCATGTAATTGCGAATCGCGTTACCTTGCTGGGCACTGGCTACCGCTTCAATCTCAATGTGACCCAGCTCGGCCAATTCAGGAATACGGCCGGTGATCCGTTCAGCACTGACTTCCATCAAGGTAGCAGAGCGCGAGTCGAGATACATGGCGTCATTTTCAAACAGCAGATCGAGCTGCAAATCGGTGATCGGTGGCCAAGCCGTATCAAAGGCAAATTTGGCCTCTTTTAAACCAACCCAAGCTTGGAACACGCCATTGTGCATACGATAAGGAAACTGATCTAACGCGCCATACCAGATCAGTTTCGCGGTATTGACTTGTCCCGCTTGAATCGCGGTCGAGAGATAATCGGTCAGCTCACGGCCTAACGCCAACGTCGGCAAGTAGCGCCATGTCTCCCCAGCATTAAAGAGATCGGCTTCGGCATAAAATGAGAGGAATGGGCTAGCATGATCCGGAAAATCGAGGCGAAATGCACCCAGCGCTTGCAAATCCGGCGTCGCTACCGTGACTTTATCGGACCAGAGCGACCATCCATATTGCTCTTGCTGCCAGACCAGATTCACTGCGCCTTGGCGGATATTCAGAGGAGCTTGAAACACCTCACCATAGGGCAACACGTCATCCACCATGCTGGCTTTAATGAGTGCTTTGCTCGGTGAGCCTTGAATTTGCGCTTGCAGAGCATTGACTTGGGGTAGCAACTCCCATTGCGCTATTCCGCCATCAATTAATGATGCCGAATAACGTAATGATTCTAACGTTGCGCCTTTGGCAATCCGCACATCTTCCAAAGTCCCTTTCGGCTTTAAGATTGTCAGCCAATGATTGAGCGTTTGTGACTCGGGGATCAACTTAGCCAGAGGTAACAGGTTCTCAATATTGAGCTGAGAGAGATTGAGCCGCCACTCATCGGGCTGCCAATCCATCGCCACATCCAACAGCGGCCATAGCTCATCATCACTTCGTAAACGCAGTGAGTGGGCATTTACTTGCCAACCTTTCTCGGTTGGTTTGAGTTCGACAATCCCTGACTCAAGCAGCAGTTCATGGGTCTGCTCACCGTTTTGCCACACCAACTCCGAAGGCTTAAATTCGACATAGCCATCTTTCGGCTGATTGTGCTCAAGGGTCGCCCAAGCATTTAAGCTTACTTGGCCTTTTTGAATGCCAGTTTGATCTTTTAAATATCGTGTTAGCCAAGGTAATACGCGCACTTTATCCGCACTGACATAGAAATCGCCCGACACATCGCGCAGCGAACCATGATCAATAAAGTTAGCACTTACCAACAAAGAGTTGATGTTGATGCCTGCAATACTGACCACCCCTTCAGCAAAGTGGCGTAGACCTTGGTTTTGCCAACGCAGTTTTTCAATATCGAGTTGGCGCAGATCGCCGGCAAAAGTGCGATACAAAATCGCTGAGTTTTTGAGGGTGAAATCATCCAGTTGACGCAGTAAGAGATCATCGAGCTGTTTGACTACGCGACCTTGACGCGACTGTTTCGGATTAGGATTTTGCTCTAAGGCCAGCCAGTCGATCGCCCGTAAATCAAGGACTAAACCATTGACAGTAAGATCGGCAACCACAGGTTGCCGCTGCCACACTGATTGCAGCAGGTCGAACTCAATCTCGACACTGGCCGCATTCAGCTGAATATCGTTACTGTCCGGCCAATGGGCTTGTAAGGTTTGCAGTGAGAGGGAGGGGTGCGTATTGCGCCAGTAACCTTGAACATCAGCAATCGCCACTTGTACCGACGAGTTTTGATTCAGCCAATGCTGAATTTCCGCCTGAAAACGGTTCATCTGTGGCAGCAAAATGCGCAGGGCTGTGACGGCCAAAGCCAACACAATCAGCAGGCTGACCAGCAGCCACATAAGGATCCGCCCGAGGCGGGTTACTGTCGAAATCACCCGATGCCCTATTTACATCATCACAACATCAAATTGCTCTTGGTTGTAGAGTGGTTCTGCTTGAATTCGCACTTCTTTACCAATGAACACTTCCAACTCCGCCAAGGCATGTGACTCTTCACCTTGCAAAGTATCGGCCACTGCCGGTGAAGCATAAACCACGAATTTGTCCGCATCGTAAGCTCGATTCACGCGCGTAATTTCGCGCAAAATCTCAAAGCACACCGTTTCCACAGTTTTCACGCTGCCTCGCCCTTCACACGTTGGACAAGTCGAACAGAGCACATGTTCAATGCTTTCTCGGGTTCTTTTACGCGTCATCTCCACCAACCCAAGCTGAGTAAAGCCATTGATGTTGGTTTTGACCCGATCTTTCATCAGCGCCGCTTCTAAAGAGGTGAGCACTCGCTTACGGTGCTCATCCGACGCCATATCGATAAAGTCAATAATGATAATCCCACCCAGATTGCGCAGACGCAGCTGACGAGCAATGGCTTGAGTCGCTTCAATATTGGTGTTGAAAATGGTCTCTTCGAGATTACGGCGGCCAACAAACGCGCCCGTATTGATGTCAATCGTGGTCATGGCTTCGGTCTGATCGATGATCAGATACCCCCCCGATTTGAGCTCCACTTTGCGTTCGAGAGAGCGCTGAATCTCATTTTCCGTATCGTACATGTCAAAAATGGGCTTATCGCCGTGGTACAGCTCTAATTTAGCCGTCAGCTCAGGGACATATTCGGAGGTAAACTCTTTGAGGTTTTCGAACTCTTGTCGTGAATCGATGAGAATTTTGGTCAGTTCGGTGCCGACAAAGTCACGCAAAATGCGCTGCGCCAGACCAAGCTCGCCATACAGCATAGAGCGGTTCTTGTATTTGCTGCGCCGCTCAATCACTTTTGACCACAAACGCTTAAGAAACGCCGCATCTTGAGTCAACTCTTTTTCGTTTGCCCCTTCTGCTGCTGTTCGGATAATGAACCCGCCATGCTCATCGCAATAATGAGAAACGATTTTCTTTAGGCGCTCGCGCTCCGCTTCGCTTTCGATGCGTTGTGATACGCCGACATGGCTTGCCCCCGGCATAAAGACCAGATAACGAGAAGGGAGTGTGATATCGGTAGTTAAACGCGCGCCCTTAGTACCAAGCGGGTCTTTGACCACTTGCACCACAATATCTTGCCCTTGGCGCACCAGCTCGGAAATATCACGCACTTGGAACTGCTGCTTCTCACTTTCGGCAACACACTCGGTGTGGGGCACAATATCCGAGGCATGTAAAAAAGCGGCCTTGTCGAGTCCAATATCCACAAAAGCAGCTTGCATGCCCGGTAATACCCGGCTGACTTTGCCTTTGTAAATATTGCCAACAATGCCGCGTTTGGCTTCACGTTCAATATGGATTTCCTGAAGGATTCCCCCTTCAATCATCGCCACCCGAGTTTCACTCGGGGTGACGTTTAACAGCAACTCTGCACTCATGAGCGCACCTCAATGATTAAAATGATTAGAATTTGTGCAGAAGCTGGTCAGTCTCGTAGAGTGGCAATCCGACTACCGCGTGGTAGCTGCCTTCAATCCTCGTAACAAATCGTCCACCCAATCCCTGAATGCCGTAACTGCCAGCTTTATCGCAGGGCTCACCACTTTGCCAATAGGCTTCTATTTCTTGTTCTGACAAAGTTTTAAACCACACCTCCGTAGTTACCACCACGGAGTGAGTGATACCGCGGCAAGTCACGCTCACCCCGGTCATCACTTGGTGTTGGCTACCGGAAAGCTTGAGTAACATGCGTTTTGCATCAGCAAAATCACGCGGCTTTTCCAACACCTGTTGATCTTTCACAACTATCGTATCTGAACCAATCACGACCGCTTCGGCCGTGACCAAGGCCGCTCCCGCTAAGGCTTTATCGCGAGAAAGCCGTTCAACATATTGCGCAGGCGACTCAGCCGCTGCGCGTTTCTCTTCAACATTCGGAACCACGACTTCAAACTGGTAGCCCATTTGAGCGAGCAGTTCACGACGTCTAGGGGATCCCGAAGCCAACACTAATTTCGATATTGTCATTTCACATGCCAATGGCGTCGAACTCGGCGCAGTAATAAAAACAACCACGGCCAAAGTATACAGGCAATCACTCCACTCCAGAGTGACAAAGGATTGAATGTCACATTCTGGATCAGGTACTCACCACAGAAAATCAGCACTTCCAATCCTATCGACAGCAAACCAATCACAATCGCTTGCTGCCATAGAGCCATGTTGCGCAGTACCAAGAAATTCATCGCGACCAGATAGATGATGATCGACATCATCATGCCGCGAATACCTAAGGTGGAACCGAGTAATAAGTCCCACAATAAGCCCATGACCAAAGCGCTGCCGACATTCACTCGGTGCGGCAGTGCCAATACCCAGTAACAACAGACCAGCAGCAGCCAAGGTGGCCGGAACAGATCTAAGGTTCCCGGCCATGGGATGGTTTGCAAAATCAGCGCCAGTAAAAATGAGGCAAGAATGACCATGCGGCCTTTAATATCACTGCTGAGCATTGGCTTCTTCCTCCAATAGCACCTGCGGATCAGCCTGCATCACTTTTTGTAAGCGATCTTCGTTTGGCCAAATCAGCAATAAGTAGCGCAAGCGATCAAATTCCACTACAGGATCGGCTTTGATCGAGGCAAACTCACGGCGCGTGTCTTTATCCACCTGTGACACAATCGCCACTGGGTAGCCTTCAGGGTAAACCCCACCCAAGCCAGAGGTGACGAGCATATCGCCGACTTCAATATCGGTACTGGTCGGTATATGTTCCAGTTGGATTTGATCGGTTTGTCCATTGCCTGAGGCGATGACTCGAATATCATTGCGAATGTTCTGTACCGGAATCGCGGTATTAGGGTCAATCAGGAGCAAGACTCGGCTATTGTGTGCTGCCACAAAGGTGACTTGTCCAACAATGCCTTTTTCATTGATGATCGGCTGACCTTCGTATACTCCATCTACTCGGCCTTTATCGATCACAACTTGGTGACGATAGGGCGACGTATCGACCGCCATCACTTCGGTCACCACCTTTTTCTCATCGCGCAAAAAGGAGGAGCCGAGTAACTTACGCAGCCGTTGGTTCTCTTCTTTGTACTGCTCAAGCAGTAACAGATTACTTTTCAGGGTCAGGACTTCACGTTTTAGCAGTTGGTTATTTTCCCGTAACTGCTGATGAGAGCTGATGCTGTCATAAAAATCGTCAAACAGTACGCGCGGCATATCCGCTGCGTACTGAATAGGCGCAACCAGACTATTGAGCAGAAAGCGTACATGTGAGAATGCACCTAAACGACTATCAGCCAGCATAAGGCTGGCTGATAGCATAACCGCAAAAAATAGCCGTAGCTGCAGAGAAGGTCCTCGACCAAAGATAGGTTTCATCCAATAACCATCCTAACTCTGAGCAAAGTGCCATGCATAAGGCACAACACTACGGTTTATTCTTCGCTAAACAGATCGCCGCCGTGCATATCGATCATTTCTAAGGCTTTACCACCCCCACGCGCCACACAGGTCAGCGGGTCATCGGCGATCACCACAGGAATGCCAGTTTCTTCCATTAGCAGACGATCCAGATCTTTCAGCAGTGCACCACCGCCTGTGAGAACCATACCGTTTTCAGAGATATCTGAAGCCAGCTCTGGTGGACACTGCTCGAGTGCAACCATCACCGCAGACACAATCCCCGTCAGCGGCTCTTGCAGCGCCTCAAGGATCTCGTTCGAATTCAGTGTGAAACTGCGTGGTACACCTTCTGCTAGGTTACGACCGCGCACTTCGATCTCTTGCACGTTATCGCCCGGATAAGCTGAGCCGATTTCGTGTTTGATCTTTTCTGCAGTGGCTTCACCAATCAAGCTACCGTAGTTACGGCGCACATAATTAATGATCGCTTCATCAAAACGGTCACCACCGATACGTACAGAAGAAGAGTAAACCACGCCATTGAGCGAGATCACCGCCACTTCCGTCGTACCACCACCGATATCAATCACCATTGAACCGGTTGGCTCAGAAACGCGCAAACCAGCACCGATGGCGGCCGCCATTGGCTCATCAATCAAGTAAACCTCACGAGCGCCCGCACCCAGTGCCGATTCACGGATCGCACGACGCTCAACTTGGGTTGAACCACAAGGAACACACACCAGTACGCGTGGGCTTGGCTTTAACACGCTGTTGTCGTGCACTTGGCGAATAAAATGCTGCAGCATTTTTTCAGTGACGTAGAAATCTGCGATCACACCATCTTTCATTGGGCGAATGGCTGAAATATTACCTGGGGTTCTACCGAGCATCTGTTTTGCGGCATGGCCAACCGCTGCAACGGTTTTACCGCCACGACCTTTGTCTTGACGAATTGCAACAACAGAAGGTTCATCAAGAACAATTCCCTGTCCTTTGACATAAATAAGTGTGTTGGCGGTACCTAAATCGATCGATAGGTCGTTAGAAAACATGCCACGAAGTTTTTTGAACATATTCTTCGTTCGTCCTGCAAGAAATGAGAAAAGGAAAATTGCACTAAATGTACCAATGCCTTGCCGTCACAGCAAGGCGTTGATCCATAAACATGGACTGAAACACGCAATTTCTAACAGTTCTCTAACGGAATGAGAGAAATCTGGATCCATTGAGTGCTTAATCGTTAATTCGATTCGCGCCACCAGATCACCCGATCACTGCCGCGATACAAGCCAAATTGCGCTCGACCTTGGGTGGTTTGATCAAAATTGCCGTCACCATCTTTGTCTTCGGCAAGCCACAGCAAGTTGTGCGCATTGAGATCCAACACCGAATCAATCACACCAAGAGCCCCTGCTCCCGGCGCACTAAAGCGGATGGAGCGCTGACCTGAATTTAAATTAGCCGCCGAATGCTCAGCCAAGACTTGGGGAGGAACCGCAACGCCAGTGGTCAATACGGTATAACCGTTGTTATTAGGATCCGATTGCAAGGTAAAGCCTGTGATCGCAGGCAGTGCGGTGCAACTGTCCTCAATCGTACGAACAAAACCATTGTTGGTGAAATGCTCGACATAGATGGGTTGCTCTAAGGCTTGAGTCTCTGGCCCATACACATCTTGAATGACTAATTTGCCCCAATACAGCGGCATGGCTCCATCAATGTGTGAAAACGTATATCCCAAACAAGGGGATGACGCATTTTGTCGGTAACAAACCCCATCCTGATCGGTTAAGTTAGAGTCACTCAAAGTCAAATCAAACGCCGCATTAAACACAGGTTTAGGTTGTAACGGTTTTTGATACCACACCCTTTCACCATTTAAGACAATGCCACTGTTGTTTGATGCCTGTCTGCCGATGGGCGAAGTCTGCAGATTATCGAAACCAAGATTCACACCGTTTGCGCTATCACTGTAAGTGCGACCATTCCATTGATTGTTATAACGCCACCAAGGGTCGATGAGGTAATTTTGCGTATCCGCATTATTGGCGGATTTAGGCTGTAAATAGAGTCCCGGACTATTGGAATACTCGAACGGCTGACCGAGATAACTAAAGGCATTACCGGTTTTACATGCCGCATCTAAGGTGACATTACTCATCGGAGATACCGAAAAGTAAGCGGGAATAAAGCGCCCAATCGATCCTGTTGACGTCACCGCAATCGGTAGATTGGCGCTGGCTAAGTCAAGGCCAAGATAATGGGTGGGTGCGACCAAAGAGAAATCAAACACCCCGACTTCGCTCACTTTTTGCGCAACGGTCGTTGTACCCCCAAGTAGATGAGTGTATTCATTTACGCCTAACACGCCCGACTGCCCTGTAGATGGCTGCACCAGAGTGTGTTGTAGCGCGATATTTTGTTGCTGGTAGTTATAAGCCGTTAAATTGTTTGTGAAATCATTATCTTCAATGGGCGCAGCAACAACGGCTCGAATATTCAGATCAAAGTTTTCATCAGCTCTCGCAAAAACATTACAACTGATATCTTCTGCAGAACATTGGCCATTTTGATGTGTCGGGTTATATGAATGATTAGCACTGAGTACCAATGCCCTAGGGACACGAATAAAGCTATCTTCTCCCTCCAAGAGCAGACCTTGCTCATCACCGCTGCCCGTGAAACGAGCATGCAGAGCTAGACTACCCACTTCACGATAAGAGATCGGGAAACTCGCCTCACCATTTTGATTAAAGTTCAAACTTATCGAGGTTGCGTTATTTGCAGACTGACCAATTGGCGTTCCATTTACCCCCACACTGACAGATTGGAATCCACTATTATTGGCCGTCGGATTGAGGTATTCACTCCAAAACGCCACTGATTTTTGGACATTGCCAAAACTTGGTAAGCATTGTTGTGAAGCATTATCTTTGCGCACCGCTTTTATGGTGCCCGTCACCGTCTGGTTAGCATAAGCATTGGGTACATCGACAATAAAACCGCTGTCTGCAAAGTTAACCGTACAATTGGCCGTCGAATAACTGTTGGGATTGTTCGTGTAGCTACAGAGGTTGACCTGAAAAGGCTTACTGGCAGGAGTCGAGCCAAGTACGTTGACTGACACATTCCCTACACTATTACGTCTCAGTTGCGCCGTGGCAATTCCATTATTGAAATTCACTTGTGAGCCACCCACCCAACCACCAGTCGCACTCGGTGCTGAATTTGGAGAGAGCGTAGCCGTCACAGGATCTGTGTACAGCTGACTACAATTGTCATTCGCACAAGCTTTGATCTGAACCTCAGAAGCGCTACAAGTCAGCCCTTGCTGTGGCAGAGTGAAACGAAAGTGGTCAATTAATTGTCCAACTGGGCGAGATTTCAATGCGCACACTTTGAAGTTCTCAATTTCATGGTTATTGACTGATGCGCCTGTCGAGCCCGCGAGAGAAAGTAGAAAGTCCGCGGGGGTTGCCCCTTGATTGGGATTACTCAACACGTTATGCCAATCAATGACCGTTTGCATAGTGCCATTCACGGAGCGATCGACACGAACCCAAACGGCCCCCCCACTGCGCGAATCAATGGTGATGAAATAACGATGGCCGGGGCCTGCACCAGGGAAACTGCAGAATGAACAAGCTCGACGCACATCTAATTTAGGATTGAGATTGGCGGCAGTGCCCACTAAATATTGATAATTCGCTGACTCAGAGCCACGAATCGCCACAGCTTGCTGACGAAAACCGGGGCCACCTTGTCGCCCTTCCGTCGCGTTCGAATAGTTACCCCATTCATCTAAGCCGACACCCAACCATCCCCCCGCAAAACCTGGTGTATCAGGATTAGTATCGGTTCTTTGCGCATAACCTAGAGAGCCACCAAAGCCGCCCGTTCTCGGAGTCACCGTCGCATCCGAAAAAATTACCGAAACCCCATCGGCTCCATTACCGGTTAAATTCGCCCATGCATAATAATCAAACTCTACGGTAACCAAATTGCCTGCAGCAGGAAAAATGCGCTGATAAGTCACCGCTGTCGCTTGATTGGTAATCGCTTCTGTTAAGCGCATTCGGTTACTAATAATACTCGGTGTGAAATTACCGCTACTGGTGTAAGGAATCCAATTTTGCCCAAGAGATGAGCGATTAAAATCATCGGTAAAACAAGCATAGCCTTGCTGTTCATTTTGGTTAATCTCAGTATTAGCCTCCATAAATAATCGACGACTTGTGACCCGTCCATTAATGACAGATGTGTTATGCAGAGTTAATGTGCCACCGACATAGAGATAAGCCTTTACCTGATTCGATTGATTTAATGTGATGTTGTTATAACCAACAATGGTTAAATTGCCTGATCCTGAGACATTAATCTGTGCACTATTCCAATCAGAACTATTTCGAATAAAAAGGCGTACATCCCCATCAACAACAACTTGGCTGCCTTGGTTTAACTCCAGTGATTCAATCCAGTAATCCCCCGACGAAAGCACAACCACTGCTCCTCCTCCCGCCGTGAGTGATGTCACTTTATACTCGTTCTGATTACTGAAAGTTAAAGTACAGGCTTGATACAATTCTATCCGTCCATGATTAGATTGGGTAACCTGTAAGCTTTGTCCACTCTGACATCCGTTAATTTGGGTACTCGTATTTGAGGAGAATTGAAATTGATTCCCCCCACTTAACGAGAGTGAGGGAACGGTATTTCCTGAAACTTGACAAAGATTATTATCACACCGAGCATCGGTGCGTTCTGATGTAGGGTTAATAGAACAAAAATCTACAACTGAATTATTCGTTCCGTTAATTCTTGCGCTGTTGTACTGAATTAACTGCGGATTCGGTGCGCCACTACAACTGCCATGGCCTTGAACAACATTGGGAAAATAAATTGAGTGATCAATATCCTGAAATGCCAAAGCATAAGCAGAGAGCAATGCAAAACATCCCAATCCCACTAGCGTTTTGGCTAACCACTTATTCACTTTTCACTCCTACTTCAATAATGCGTTGTAAGCTCCAATCT
The DNA here is from genome assembly GCF_035615595.1 of Vibrio sp. R-1. Classification (NCBI taxonomy): domain Bacteria; kingdom Pseudomonadati; phylum Pseudomonadota; class Gammaproteobacteria; order Vibrionales; family Vibrionaceae; genus Vibrio; species Vibrio sp. R-1. The sequence continues at coordinate 25,050 of NZ_WPDC01000023.1, forward strand.
CCTACCTGACAACGCCCTATTGCGCTGAGTTGGTAGACTTCTTGCCCATTATCTAACGCCCCCAGAGATTGACACGTTACCGAGGCCACGCACTGCCCCAATCCTTCCCCCACAAAATCAATATTCTGTAAGGTGCTCGTATGGCAACTACCTGTGGTGGTTTGATAAAAACGACTGAGCTCGATATTAAGCGCCGAGCGTGCAGCCATTTCAGCTCGCGTCCCCAAAACCATAGACACCAGTTGTTGGCTACTACGCGCTTGATTGCGATTGGCCACCAGCGCAACAAATCCAACCACTACGATAATAAAAACCACGAGAATCAAGGCATTGCCCTGCTGCTTACGGTGTGTTGTAGACCAGAGCATCATGATCAAACCTTACTTGCTCACCTTTATCGGCAAAAGTCAGCTCAATTTTGACTAATCCATTGCGCTGCAACTGTGGGGCTAACACACTGAAATTGGCACCACTCAGGCTCTGCGCCATTAACACCCCATTCCCTAAATAGGTAGGTGACAAGGCCGTTCTATTCAAACTATAGCCTGCATAGCGGTAGATGCTGTTACCTTGGTAACAATATGCCACGGGGGTAGTATAAAAATAGGCGCGATTCGCGGGCGACTGTAGGGTAAACAAAGTGCCCTGCACTAAGGGGACATTCACCATAGTACGATCCTGTGGTGGGGTGAAATCAACGGTACTGGCCACTTCGGCAATTTGCCCCGCTGCTGACAAGAGAGCGGCGCGTAACGCAGCAGGATCATTGGGAGAAATCACTAAACGCTCTCCCGCTTGGATCGACTTAGTGATGGGCAAGAGGCGCAGAGTATTCACGGTATTCGTCGGTAATGACTGATAAATCGCGCTGTTTACAATCGGCAGAAACTCAATACAACCATTGGCCACCATGACACTATTGGGCACGGCTTCACGCAATTCACGGCTCATACGTTCCGTTAAAAAACGCCCTTGCTGGATTAAGGCTTCACGCGCTGTGGTATCGACGTAAATCCCCATCGCTTGCCCAGCAATATTGCCCAGAAATAAGCCAACAACGCCAAGCAAGATAATAGTGATCACCATTTCGATTAGGGTGAAACCACGGCTCATCAGTAGTTCCCCTTAATCGCAGCAAACGGATACGCATTACCTTGCGGATCGTAAATCACTAATGCAATACGTTTGTAGTGGGTTCGCTCTGTGGCAGGCGTTGCCGAAAATTGACCGCTATTATCTGATACATAAAACACTTGTATCGTTACGGTAAAGCGTTGGTATTCAGAGGAAATATCTGTACCCAGCACATCAGTGACGGGGATTGGGCTTGATGTGATGTAATCATCCACATCGTTGAATTCTGTGTTATTGGATTCACCTGTATCTTTACCTAACGCGGATGGTGCACTGCAAAGCGTACGTTCAGCCGTTTCCGTAATCACACATTCAGGTAAGCCACCATTCGGGCCTGAGTGTTGATCAAAAGCTCGCCCCAAGACTTCATCCAGTACTGCCCGCCCCAATTCTGCGGCTTTCACCGATAACACTTGCTCTGCACTCTGTTTGGAGCGTGGATATAATGAGGTGGTTACGCCGACCAGTGCAACGCCCAACACCACAATCACGATGATCATCTCAACCAAGGTAAAACCACGCTTAGCAATCATCGGCTTAACAGGCATAGATATACCCTTCGGTATTGATGCAGACTTGGCGAACCTCATTGTGCGTCGAACTGCTGATACTCACCGTGCACCCAGCACTGATACATTGCGTAGCACGGCCTAAACTATCGAAATCAAGAAAAGAAGCCCCACCCGAACCCGCTAAGGAAAGCGCCACACCACTGGCGGCGGCATCCACCCACGAAGGATCGGTAGGGTTACTGGGAAAAACGCTAAGACAACTACCTTGCATGGCTTGCGGGGAGACTTGCACTGCCGCAGCGCTGGTGAGCAACCAACGATTACAATACCCAGTACGCTGCATCGCGCGGCTTTGGGTTAATCGCAGTGAGGCTAATATTTCACTCTGCGTGGTTACCACCGCAAAGGAGGAAGGCCCCAAAAATCGGCTTGCCGCATAAGCAGAGAGTATCCCTAGTAGGATAATCACCACTACCAGTTCAATAAGAGTAAAACCTTGTGTTTTACCCTGAGACAACCCAATACTGCTTTGCCGCATGGCGAACAAATCTAGCTCAAGCCGTTAGAGAACAAAGGCCAGACAAGCTGGCCTTTGTTAATTAGCAACCAGTAGGCGTAACAGTAGTAACTGGTGCGGCACTTGAAGTTGCCTGTTGATAAACTACAGCACAAGTAGCGCTAGTGTTAGAACTAAAGCCATATGTAATGGAGGTAGCATTACTAGCCGCAACCGCCCAGTCATTAGTTAATCCAACTACCGCAGCACCAATGCCCGCTACAGTTGCGGCAGGATAGCCAAACACTATATCAATACTATCAACAGAGCCACTTGCAGCTTTATCCAAACCACTAACAGCTGCTTTTCCATATACAATTCCTGCCGCACCATCAATTGCACCTTTTAAGCCTTGCAGTGATGCCTGACGAGCATCCCCTTGCAAATTCAAGAAACGTGGTGCTGCTGTGACGGCCAAGATACCGAGAATTACAATCACCACGACCAGCTCGATTAGGGTGAAACCACCTTGTCTTTTCATTATTACCATCTCTCTTTCATGTGAATACGCAGCATTACTGCAAGGTTACGGTCACGCGACCAGTGTTAACTTCATAAACAAATTCATGTTGGCTGCCTTTTTCATTTTGCGCATAAGTGCATGTGGCAGCACCACTATTCGCTTTCGCTGAATATTTGTAATTAGAATTGCTCGCTGCTTGAGTTTCCGTGCCCACTTGAGGTGGGTTTTGCAGCAAATTGTTCATTAAATCTATACAAGCCTGATCCGTGATACCTGAAGGATAAGTCGCATCATCGGTATTCAAACCCAAAGGATAACCATCGCGATAGCCGCTGGTTGCGGAGGTGGTTAACCAAAAATTGACCCCATCATAATTAATTGAAGGGTAATTATTGGCGGTCAACGTGGGGCGAGCTTGCGCCTCCCATTGTGCTCGTGCAGAGAGGACACCAGTGGCAAAGCCCCCTGCTACCCCCTCAATACTGGCCTTCTTCGCCTCATCGGTCACATCAAGAAAACGGGGCAAAGCGGCGACAGCCAGTAACCCAACCACCACAATCACGATGACCAGTTCCACCAATGAAAAGCCTTGCTGCATTTTCTTCATATTTTTCAACTCACTTACGTAACGTACGGCGTGCATTATACGCCTGTTTTTAGCTTTGATGTGGTTAAAGTGTCAAAAATTCAGCGCATCAAAAAACTGGCATTTATCGCAAAGTAGCGATCCTTCAATTCCACGTCGAGTTGCACCATATCACCGTATTGATAACGGCACTGGTAGCCATTCGCGCGCTGGAAGGCAGTCACTCTTGGTAACCAGTCCAGCACCTTACGATCAGGATAGAGCAAAAATAGCACTTTTTCACAATCAACTCCTTGATCGAGCTTGGGAAAAACCCACCCATGTTGCATTGGAATCTCAGCTTGCTCTATCTGTAAGTGTGCAGGACGCCCTTGCAATACCCACTCTTGCTTATAAGCATTAGCCCGATCAATCAGTTGCAACCTTGTCATCTCTAAAGCGGTGTCTAGCGTATCACTGAACATCGACCGCCATACCGAAAACATCGCCGTCAATAAAACCACCACCAAGACAAACCAGAGAACAAATCGGACGCGCTCAAATCCTATTTTCATTATCAGCCCTTGAGTGCATCCATCATGCCCCACATAGGAAGGAAGATGCCCAGCGCCAATACCAGTACCATGGCCGCGACAAACACCAATAAAATAGGTTCAATACGTGCCGTGAGTGTTTTTAAATCATAGTCGACTTCACGATCATAAAAATCGGACACTTCCAACAGAAGTTCATCGATACGCCCGGTTTCTTCACCTACCGACATCATCTGAATCACTAGAGGGGTAAAAATGTTGGCATTGATCGCCGTAGCAGAAACCGCCACCCCAGATTCAATCTGACTTTTCATCTCTAAAATACGCTGCTCTAGAAACTTGTTATCTATTGCTTCTGCCGACAACGCTAGCGATTGGTTGAGCGGCACGCCGGCCGACAGCATCAAGGAAAAAGTACGCGCAAAGCGTGAGAGCTGCGCACGATTCACTATGTCTCCCACAATCGGCATGCGTAGACGCAAATGATCCCACTTAATGCGACCACGACTGGTATTGACCCAAGCCCGAAACGCAAACAATAAACCGACTATGATGCCAAGCAGTAAGCCCCAGTAGTTCACAAAGAAATCGGACGTGGTAATCAAAATACGCGTTGGTAAGGGTAAGTCGACCCCAAAGCGGCTAAACATGCTGGTAAATTGTGGGATCACTTTGACGTTCAAAATAAACATCGCTAGCAGTACAAACGTAATCACGAAAGTCGGATAGCGCATCGCCGTTTTGATTCTTTTGCGCGTTTCCACTTCTTGTTCGTAATAGCCAGCCAATTGCAACAAAGCCTGATCTAATCGCCCTGTGTTTTCTCCCACTTGAATCATGGAAACAAACAAAGGACTAAAAATCGCGGGATGCAACTGCATGGAAGCCGACAAGTTGCGGCCATTGGTCAGCTCATTACAGACTGAATCAAGTGCTGCTTTGAGCTGCTTATTGTGGCAGTTCTGGGCTAAGCCGCGCATAGAGCGCAGTAAAGGCACCCCCGCTTTGGTTAAGCTGAACATTTGTCGGCAAAAAATCACCAACACTTCCAGCGGTACGGAGGGAGTCAGTAGCGCTTTCCAGTTAAAATCGAAGGTACTTTTTTCCGCCGTCCCCTGCGCAATCGAAGTGGGCACAATACCTTTGTTGAGCAGCATTTCTGCGGCTAATTCCTCCGTGGCCGCCTCGACTAACCCAGAGGCTTTGCTGCCATCGGCATTACGCCCCTGATAATAAAACGTCGCCATGCCTACTCCTACAGATAAATCGGTTCAACCAAACCAGAGGAATCACCTTCACCCAGCGACATCACTTCATCAAGACTGACGATACCTTGCAGCGCTAACTCCATCGCCGAAGCCAGTAGCGGTTTATAATCTGTGTTACTGCGTGCGGCTTTAGAGAAGGCCACAGCATCATTTGCCCGCAAGCAATCCATCATCGGCTGATCCAGCTCAAGCATTTCGAATACACCGATCCGGCCGCGATAACCAGTTAAGTTACAGTTTTGACAGCCGCGTCCACGAGTGAATTTGGCGGCAACTTGATTAGGGAAACGCGTCACAAGCCATTGGCGACGCGCTTCATCCACCTCATCATGTCCACTACAATCTGGACAGACTTTTCGCACTAAACGCTGCGCAACCACGGCTCGTACCGCACTGGCGACCAGATAACCGGGCGCGCCCATATCAATCAAACGCAGCGCGCTATCGACGGCATCATTGGTGTGCAGAGTACTTAAGACTAAGTGACCGGTTAAGGCGGCGCGCAGGCCAATTTCGACCGTCTCTTGGTCACGCATCTCACCGATCAGAATAATATCTGGGTCTTGGCGCAAGAAAGTGCGCAGTAACGTCGAGAAATCGAGATTGATTTTCGGGTTCACTTGCACCTGATTGATCCGTGAAATTCGGTATTCCACCGGATCTTCCGCAGTAATGATTTTTTTGCCGGAGGTATTGAGCTCGTTGAGTGCGCCATACAGGGTGGTGGTTTTCCCCGAGCCGGTAGGCCCAGTCACCAGAATCATGCCATGAGGGCGTTTCAACTGATGGCGCAAACGCAGCAATAAATGAGGCGGAATACCGGACTCTTCGAGCTTTCTAACCCCTGCAGATTGGTTGAGCAGACGCATCACCACAGATTCACCATGCTGGATAGGCATGGTTGACATCCGGATATCGACGGATTGCCCTTTTACACGGATGTTAAAGCGGCCATCTTGCGGAAGGCGTTTTTCTGAAATATCCAGATTCGCCATCAATTTTAAGCGCAGCACTAAGGCGGAGGCGATATTCACTTCATGGAGCAAGGTTTCATGCAATACCCCATCGATCCGTTGACGCAAACGCAGTACGTTGGCATCTGGCTCAATGTGTATATCCGAGGCACCCACTTGAATCGCATCTTCAAACAGCGAGTTGATCAGTTTAACAACCGTCACTTCATCGCTATCTGAATCGGTGATCTCAAAATCAAAACTATCATTGGTTTTGTGTTCGGCATGCAATTGCTCGGCAAACGAGACAATTTCTTTGGTGCGGCGATAGTAACGATCAAAGCCATCGACCAACTGCTTCTCAGGGGCGATGACAAACTCAAAACCGTAATCAGGCAACTGGTTGAGCAAGGCTTCTTGAGCAAACAGATCCGCAGGATCACTCATGGCTATGCGCAGCGTATCACCACTGCGGCCTATCACCAGCGCCCGCAAACGGCGGGCATGAACTTCAGGCAGTAAAGGAACCGCATCAATATCAACATTAGCGCGGCTCAAATCGATCACAGGTAAACTCAATTGCTGCGCCAAAAAGTTCAGCAACTGGGTTTCGCTTAAAAAGCCAAGCGAAATTAAGGTATCCCCTAAGCGGCGTCCGGTATTTTTCTGGGCATTGAGCGCTTGTTCAAGCTGCGCTTCGCTCACAATCCCCTCTTCAACCAGCAAGTCACCAAGCCGTTTACGCAGTTTATTAATTGGCACTTTGTGTCTCCTCTAAACTGGCCAGTAATTGCAAGCGTTGATGAATAAAAGCTTGTGATTGACTGGATAATCCGACTTTATTGAGAGCCTGTTGATAGGCGTGCTGCGCCGCCGGCCATTGCAAAGCGCGCTCTTGTTGAATCGCCAACCCCAGCCACCAACGGCCATTATTGGGATCTTTTTCCGTCAGTTGCTGATAGCTTTCTCGCGCGATCTCATCTTGTTTTGTTTTCTGCGCGAGAGCAGCACGCAGTGACAGATACTCAATCGAGGGCTGCGAAGGAAGATAAGCCAAAGGTACCAAAGCCGAGGCCTCTTGCTTTTCTTTGACCAGTAATTTAGCGAGCGCCAAACGCAGTACTTCACCGTCCGGATTACGTTCAATCCCGGCTTGCATCAGATCAAACGCTTTGCGCCCATCGCCTTTGCCATAATAGAGTGCCGCCAGTTTTTGCCTGGCCATTTCATCATGCGGGGTATAACGCAGCGCTTCCGTGTAGGCGGAGACAGCCGTCTGTAACTCATTGCTTTCCATCGCTTTTTGCGCACGTTGCAGGGCTTTTTGCGCTAACTGTTCCGGCGTTAATGAGACTTGCTCTACGATCATCACCGGCGATGAGCTCGGTAAGCTTGAGACCTCTTCTTCGAAAAAGCTCGGCTCTGAATGATCAGCAAGATTCAGAACCGGCTCTGCGTTTAGCTCAGACCCTAGCGCGGTTTGCTCTCGCTGACGATTCGCAGTCTGCTTGAGTGAGGAGGGTGAGCTTTCTACCTTAGCAAGTACTGCGTTTTTGACAGCAGTTTCGTTCTTGGGCAACGTTTCTTTTTGGATCAAAGTTTCATTCTTCACCAAAGCTTCGCTGTTAACTGGTGCTTGATATAAGGCGATGGTTTGCTGTGTGGTCTTTTGGGTCGGTGACGGCACTTCTGGCCGCACAACCTCCGCTGACGACGGAATAGTATCCACCGATTGCAATGAGATAGACCAACCACCGACAGCAAGACTCACGCCAAAGCCTAGCATCCCCCATAACCACGCTGGACGAGCTTTCGGCTTTGCAACATCAATCCGCTCAATATTCGAAAGGCGTGAGTGACTTCGCTGCGCACTCTTTGCTAATGCTTCATTCACCACACTCATGGTTTGCTCCATCCCCACAAAATTGGGGTTTTAAATCTTGGTTTGCAGCTGTCATAGGTGTCATGAATCGCTGCAAAAAGATGATGTTGATTGACCAACGGGCTCTGCTCATGCCAAGCGAGTAACAGCGCCTTATGACAAATTTGATTGATCAAACGCGGGATCCCTTGTGATGCACGCCAGACGGCTTTTTTCAGGGTCGCATTGAACAGCGGATACGGCGCTTGGGCTTTCTGTAAACGGCTCTCAATGTACACCTCGGTTTCAGCTTGAGTTAACGGGCGCAAATTGGCGTTAAAAGTGATTCGCTGCCGAAACTGACGCAAATGATGCTGCGCGAGTCGCACATCGAGTTCAGGTTGCCCAATTAAGACAATCTGCAGCAGCTTAGTTTGTTCCGTTTCTAAGTTGCCAAATAAGCGCAAAGTTTCTAGTGCTTCATCAGACAACGCCTGCGCTTCATCGACCAAAGCAACCACGCGTTTACCTTGTTGGTGAAGCTCAATCAGTCGTGTTTGGATCTGCTCGACCACTCGCACGGGCGATGCTACATCCAACTGTAATTCCGCTGCGACCGCCTGCCTTAATTCTTCGCCGCTCAGCATAGGATTCGGCAGATAAATCAGCGCCACCTCATCGCCTAAGTGCGTCAATAGCATCCGACACACCATGGTTTTCCCGGTGCCGACCTCTCCGGTGAGCTTGCTGACGCCTTCCCCCATCTCAATCGCCGCACTTAAGGTTTGAATCGCCTCAAAGTGTGGAGCGAGCCCCAGAAACAATTCGGTATCCGGAGTCAAATGAAAAGGTAACTGTTCAAGGCCAAAGTGCGATAAATACATACGCTTATTGACTATCCGGGAACCATTCCTGTAGCAAACTGCGCGAGCGCTCCAGCTCTTTTTGCCAAGTATTTACCCCAACGACTGTCGGCTTGAGCAAAATAACCAGTTCTGTTTTTTGGGTCTGATTGGAGATGTTACGAAACAAATTTCCTAGCCCTGGAACATCACCTAAAAACGGCACTTTTGATACCCGCTCTATGGTATTGGTTTTCATCAATCCCCCAATGACTACCACATCGCCGTCTTTCGCCCGAATGACTGAGTCAGATTCACGAATCGAACTTCTTGCTAACGGCAAGGTAATTTCTTGGCTGTTGTAAGTGATAATCTTGGTTTGTTGCTCAACTTCAATCACAGCAGGGTGCACATGCAGTAATACGTTGCCTTGATCGTCAATTTGCGGCGTGACATCCAATGAAATCCCAGAGAAGAAAGGCGTAAGCGTAATATCGGGTGACGCTTGCGCGTTATCTCCAGTTCCAACCACGCTGGATAGGTCGGTCACATAGTATTCATCCGTCCCGACTTTGATCACCGCTTTCTGGTTGTTGGACGCGGTTACTCGCGGGCTAGACAGAACATTTAAATCACCTTGCGTCGCCATAAAACTGATCACAGCATCAAAGCTGCCACTGGAGATCACTACATTGGATTGACCGCCTAATAGACTACCTATCGCGTCTAAGCCGGGTAATGCAGAAGTGATGGGGTTGCCACTACTGTCTTGAGTAATGGTTCCGGAACCGATGTTGTAACCAGCACCATTGGAAGAAAAAGCTTTACTCCAGTTAATCCCCTGTTGGTAACCATCACTGAGGGTCACTTCAAGAATCTTAGCTTCGAGGATCACTTGTCGATGCATTCGCTGTTGCGAGATCCCCAGAAACTCGTTCACTTGACGAATTTCATCGGGATAAGCGCGCAAGGTTAATACTCCCGCCTGCGGATTGGCAATCACCGTTTGGCCACCGCTACCGCCAAGCAACTGAGCCACTGCTTTTTCTAGTAGCGGCCAGAAATCACTCTCGTTCGTGGTTTCAATTTCCGTCCCCCCTCGCGAATCACTTCTTCTTGAGCTAGAACTGCTTGAGTTACCATCAGACGAACCACTGCTCGATGAAGAGCTACTGCTTGAGTTATTGGTGTCCGTATTGGTGATGGTGCCCGTCGTAATCGACGTTAACGAACGCCCTGTGCGTTTAAATTGCAGATAATCAACCGGAATCGTGACCGTACGCAACCCTGCCGGATAGACTTGGATCACTTTACCCTCTTTTACCACCTCAAAACCGTACAAATCACGCACGACACCTAAGGCTTCATCTAGGGTCACGTCGGTCAAGTTGAGAGTAATTCGCCCAGTCACCGCAGGGTGGATCGCCGTACTGTACTCGGTTCCCTGCACTAAACTGGCAAAAAAGGCCTTCGCTTCGACATCCTCAGCTTGGATTCGAAAACGCTGCAAAGTTTTCGGTTCACTGGCAGTAAGAGTATCCATATCTGGCATCAAATCAGCCTCTACCGAAGGCGGTAATTGGTCAATCTGACGACTGTTCGTCTCGTTAATAGCTTGGTTCAGGGCTTGTTTAGCTTCAACAGGATCACGATGTCCCATTGAGCATCCCACCAAAGAAGTCACCACTGAAGCGAGTACGATTTTACGCATAAGACTCTGTTACCTTATTGTTTTATATCGAGCGTAAACAGGGCTAATCGCCACTCTTTACCTGCCCGGGTGAGTTTCACCTGATCGGGATGGATCGTTGCCACACGATACCCATTCACCACATCCCCCTGTGCTACGACTCTTTGTTCAATGATCGCATAGCAGCTGCGACCTTCTGCACAAACAATGCTTTGCAGAGTCGGTACCGGATAACTCGGCTTTTGCAATTCGGGTTTAGCGGGGCTTACCCAACCTAAAGGCGCTGTCGGATCTTCACCTGCATAACTGTAGGTGACGGCAATTAACGCCAAGAGCACACCATATCTAACCACCGATAAACTCCTCTCGACTGCCTAAAGTATAGACTTCTAGGATCACCCGAGCCTGTGGGTAGCTTTCCACTCGATAATGAAAGTGACGCCAATAATATTTCACAGGCAAAGCTTCCAAGGCTTGCAGATAATCTCGGATAGCAAAATAGGAGCCCGTTAACTCCATACGCACAGGGTGAATATAGTATTCAGACTCCGATCTCGATTCCGTTGCGCGCACAATCGGCTCTGCGGGTAAGGACTCCAAGGAAACCAACTTCAACTGTTGCCCTTGTTTTAATACGCTTTCGAGCAAATTTGGCATCTCTGACGGAGCGACCATCGAGGTCATTTTGGCCGCCAGCAGCTCGGAAATCTCCTGACTTTGCAACGTCAGTTGGCTCAGCTCCACATCCAACTCTTGGTCTGGGTTTTTCGCCAACTGCGCTTGCAGCGCCATGATTTCGCCTTGAAGTTGCAGGTTACTTGACCTCAGGGTTTGCATTTGCAATTGACGTGCTTGGCCCTGTTTTAAGGCGGGCTCAATCAATCCCAGCAATAGCATCATCACAATAAGCACGCTACCGCACACCGTAATTAACACCTTCTCTCGTTGCGACAGTGCGGAGAAGCGACTTTCAAAGTTTTGCCAACCCGATTTCATCTTTGTTCTCCTCGCTGAGTGTTGAGTTCAAAGGTGATCATGTCTTGATCATTACGGCCAATTTTCAGTTGCTCAAAGCTTCTGCCCATCAGATGCAGTTCTTGTTTAAATTGACTGATCCAGTTTGGAATCGAGGCAGGATCACGAGCGAGTCCCTGCACATTTAATTGCGAGGAATCCAAAGTAATACTGCTTAAAGAGATATCGCTACGCGCCAATTGAGCCAAAGAGTTCAATACGCCGGAATAGCCCGTTTGCTGAGCCACATCAAACTGCCCAATCGCGTCTAATGCTTGCTGTTTGCTAGAGATCTCTTGCTTTATGCGCCCTATCGCCGCCTGTTTAGCGGGCGAAGGAAGATGAACCGCCACCTGCTGACGTAAGTTAGCCGCTTGTTCTGTTAACGATTGATTATGTTGCTGCTGCTCTTGCCACTGCTGTTGGATAACCCAGTTTTGATAACCCACCCCTGCGTACCCAAGCAATAACACAACGCTCAATGCAAACCACGCTAACAAGAGATTGGTTAAGGTGAACTTTTCACGCTTCGGCTTGAGGTGATCTTGATAGAAATTGATGGTTTCTTGCGGGATATTGCGCGCATAACGTGCCAGTTGTTCACCACAGATGGTCGCTTCACCATCCAGTCCTGACGCTCGCACACTTAAGCGCTCATTGAGTCCGGTGATCAAAGCCTGTTGATCTTCACCATCACAACACACTTTTAGCTGTTGTAAAGAGCCGCCCTTTAACTGGGCGGATAAGTAATCAATCGAGCGCTGTAGCTCTAACGCCAAGCTATCTAACTGAAGGGCACTGGCCGCGTTATCAGTCACAGGCGCAGTGATCCCACGTAAGGTGCGTTGAAAACTGCACTGACGATCAACGAAAGCATCCAGCTTAAAGCTGCCACCCATGCTGCGATGCAGCAACAGGAAGTGGCTCAATTCTCCGCCCACCAATCCCCAAATCGCTTGCTCGGGGATCACTCGTCCTAGCGTTAATCCCGCCGACACCGCCATGCTTTGCAACTCAAGGATAGTACGCTTGCTGATCACATAGGCTTGTACTTTACCACTGCCGGGAAGAGGGTGAGCATCCGCCACTACATCCGTCACTTTCTCACTCAACATATCTTTGAGCAGGAAAGGCAAGGCTGCCGACCACTCTTCACGCGGAATGCTCGGCTGTTCAATTTGATAGGTTTGATAAAGCTGTGAATGCAGTACAAGGTGGATTTGTACATCATGGACGGCGTGCTTTTGCAGCGTTTGCACCAATACCGCTTGCCAACTTTGTTGCTGTAACGGCTGGGGAGGAATAGGCGACAAATCATCGGATGTGAAGTACAGGTGCTCTGGCTGCACCACAACATATAACTGTTGCGAGGCAACCTTAGGGGCAATCAGTTTCTCTATCCAACTCGGTTTCTTCATTCTCTACCACTGCTATTTGGTTCGCCATCGATTACGTTTGCCGATGGGCTTTACAGAGAGACGCGGAGGTCGTTTCAATGGCTCTAGTGGTAAAGGAGGCAACATCTGTTGCTCCTCATCAAACAACCGCCCTTGCACACCACTGACACCCAGCATCTGTAAGGTTTGCCACTCTTGAGTAGTTTCAACCCCAACCGCAACCACTTCTGCTTGGGTACCGCCACATACACCTACCAAACTGCGAACGAACAGCTGATTTTCATGGCGTTGGTCAATTTTCTTTATCAAACTCCGATGAAGTTTAAGATAGTTGACTTTTAAGTCTTTGATATAGTGCGTGCTGACAATTGTTCGTCCCGCTTGTCCCACCACTATCTTGCAACCCAGCCCCGCCAACATGCGAATGATGGGGCGCATATAGTCTAAATGGTTGACCAAATGCGCTTCTGAAAACTCAAAAGAGAGCGCCGTTCTAAGAGAAAAAGGCATCTGCATCAATTCGTTGCGAATCCAGCGAGCATACCGTTTATCGTTAAATGGAACAACGTGCAAGTTTACCGAGAGTGGTTCAGGCTGTTCAGAGCGCTTCAGAAAACTCACGACAGAGCTGAATACGGCACGATCCAACATGGCTTCATAACCGACCGTTTCTAAAGCTGAGCTAAAACGCGACGCTTTGAGAATGCCTTGTTGTGGATCCTGAATACGCGCAAATAACTCATAATGTAGAAACTCCCGCTCTCCATTGGCAGAGATACGATAACAGGCTTGGCGATAGAGCAAGATCTCTTCAGGACGAAGCACCTGTTCAAACAATGTACGCCACCGAACGCTACCGCGATCCTCTTGTAACTGTTTAGGTTTTTGAAAACGGCTCCACGCATTCACCCCTTGCAGTTGAGCACTTTTGAGCGCGGTTTCCATCTCATCAATAATCCGTCCACGCCGCTCACCTTCTTGATACATGGTTACACCAATGTGGAACCAATTGTCTTCTGGCAGTGGCTCAGGGGGATTGATGCGCTCAATCAACTTAATCGCCTGTGTCGCTACTTGAGCAATATCTTTACTACCCTGATGAGGAATAAACAGCGCAAACACATCCTCATAGTAGCGAGAAAGTATGGCATCCGGATAACGCTGTACTATGTTGGATAAACACTCCCCCACTTCAATGATAAACTCATCGACCGCACGTTTAGGGCTCTCTTCTCGCGCTGACTCTAAGTCATCGACACGCAGCATCATAACGCCGCCGTGAGCGCCACTCTCCAGTAAAGCCGATTCCAGCTTACTGTCATACAACACCCGATTCGCCGTCCCGGTCAGTTGATCGAGGAAGGTTTGGCTACGAATAAAGGTATCAAAACGACTACGTTCTTGACGGGCATCTTGCAACTCTTCAATCAGGCGATCTAAGGCTTCACTTGCGGTGAAAGGCCACTCTCGCGGATCCCCCTTGGCATGTTGCTCCACTCGTCCAGCAAGAATCATCCGTCCTCGCTCTTCCAGTAACTCCGATCCTAGTAGTTGCTCTTTCAACCATTTCAGACCGCGGATCAAGAAAAATACGATCAGTAGCACCGCTAAGGTGGTCGACCACATGGCTTGCAGTGAATAGTTGTAATTGAGGTAGGGAGGCACCGCTTTAAAATGCATCACATAACCGGGATTACGTTTGAGCGGTAAAGCGACTTGATGCAAACGTGAAGCTTCAATGGTGTTGGTGGTGTCTTTAAAACGGTAGACGGGGCCAGCTTCGGAAGTAAGCTGCATTTCAATGATGCCACTCGCTTGAAGCATTTTGGGCATCCAACGCTGCATAGAGTAAGCGGCGTCTGGATCTTCCATCTCCTTATCGACAACCTCAACTATCCCTTGTAGATAGTGGTTGAGGTATTCCTGCCCCAAACGCTGAAAAGATAAGGTGCCACCAAGGAACAGGATAAACATGGCACTGATCACCGTCATAGTGACGAACGCCACTAACCGAGTGCTCAGTTTTAATGTCGGTGTATACCTCATTTGTGCCACGTTCCTTATGTGCGCCGCTACCTATCATTCAGAGGCGAGAAGTGTACATTAAACAATTGAGATAACTATATAAAAAAGCCGCGGAATCCGCGGCTTTTTTCGTCAATTACAATACTAAAACGGGATGTCGTCATCAAAATCCATCGGCGGCTCATTATACTGCGGTTGCGAGTACTGTTGAGGCGCAGATTGTTGCATAGGCTGATGCTGCTTCGCTGGTTGTTGTGGTTGTCCCCAACTACCTTGCTGCGCAGGAGCATTCATGCCGCCTTGGGCTGGCATTCCACCTTGCTGTGCACGTCCACCCAGCATCTGCATGATACCGTTATAGCCTTGTACAACCACTTCGGTTGAGTAGCGATCTTGACCACTTTGATCTTGCCACTTACGCGTTTGCAGTTGGCCTTCAATGTAAACTTGAGAACCTTTGCGCAAATATTCACCGGCCACTTCTGCCAATTTTCCATACAGAGTGACTCGGTGCCATTCGGTTTTTTCCTTCTGTTCACCTGTGGCTTTATCACGCCAGGTTTCGGAGGTCGCGATGGTGATATTCGCTACTGCGCCGCCGCTTGGCATATAACGCACTTCAGGATCTTGGCCTAAGTTACCAATCAAAATTACTTTGTTCACGCCACGGCTTGCCATGTTTTGCTCCGTAATCAAGTCATGTCTATCAATTTGAAGTAGTCGGCAAGGATAACACCGTTTTGCTCACTGAACCAATCGAATTCCCTTATTCTGATGGTAGCCGAACTCATTTCACTGACCTTGTTTGCCCATTTTCAAGGCGGCTTCACCGAAATAACTCACTGATAAACTTATCGGTTACTTAGCCTATTGAGGTGCTCCGCAAACTGCTTTTATCGCATAGCGCCATAAGCTATTTTTCGCCATATTAAGTGCATTATTTCATATTAACTGGATCTGCAATTCATCATGCAACGAGCCAACTATGCACGCACGATTTATTTATTAACGACACAGCCGAAAACGTTACATCCCGGAGTTCAAGCCGCCATTGAGCAATTGAACCTGCCCGTCCCGGTGATTGAACCAGAACGCTTATTGCGCGAGTATCAATCCGATAAACACAAAATATTGTTGCTCGACCATGCGGAAAATGGCCTGATTCGCCAGCAATTGGGTCCCCTCAAGCTTACCAGCCCGTACTTCGAAACCATCTTGTTTAATGTCGAGAAACGGTTAAGAACGGAAGATCTGCTCACTTTTGGAAACCTCAAAGGTCTGTTTTATGCCAATGAAGACACAGGCTTTATTGCCCACGGTCTTGGGGAGATCATTAATGGCCAAAACTGGCTACCTCGCCATGTCAGCAGTCAGTTGCTGCATTACTATCGTTACGCTTTCCAAAGCCATCAAGTTCAAGCCACGGTCGATTTGACTGCACGTGAAATTCAGATCCTGCGCTGTTTACAAACTGGTGCATCGAATATGCAAATCGCTGAGAATTTATTTATTAGTGAGTTCACGGTGAAATCGCATCTTTATCAGATATTTAAAAAGCTAAACGTGAAAAATCGAGTCAAAGCGATCGCTTGGGTTAATCAAAATTTACTGTAAAGGCGCTCAACCTAGCGGAGTGAATTCACCATGAGTGAGTGGAGAAAAATGTAGTAACAATGCGACTTCACACACATTTTTTCGGCCAAGAGCCTCAACGTAATGCAGTCGCGAATCAGAAGTGGTAGAGTCAGCAAAAAATTTCTCCCTAGCACACCATAGAGCAAAAATGATGATTAAGAAGTGTCTATTTCCGGCAGCTGGCTACGGTACCCGATTCCTACCAGCGACTAAGTCGATGCCCAAAGAGATGATGCCTGTTGTTAACAAACCGCTGATTGAGTACGGTGTTGATGAAGCGATTCAAGCGGGTATCACAGGCATGTGTATTGTGACAGGTCGTGGTAAGCATTCGATCATGGATCACTTTGACATGAACTACGAGTTAGAGCACCAAATCCGCGGTACGAATAAAGAAGAGCTATTAGGTGATATCCGTAAAATCATCGAAAGCGCTAACTTTACCTTCATTCGCCAACGTGAGATGAAAGGCTTGGGGCATGCGATTTTAACCGGCAAAGAATTGGTCGGTGATGAGCCGTTTGCCGTTGTGCTAGCGGACGACCTGTGTGTGAACGAAGAGCAAGGCGTACTGGCACAGATGGTTGCACTGTACAAACAGTTCCGCTGCTCTATCGTCGCTGTGCAAGAGGTTCCAGAAAACGAAACTCACAAATACGGCGTGATCGCAGGTGAGATGATTAAAGACGATCTGTTCCGCGTCGATAACATGGTCGAAAAACCAGAGCCGGGCACAGCGCCAAGCAACCTCGCCATCATTGGCCGTTATATCCTCACACCAGATATTTTTGATCTGATTGAGCAGACCGAGCCGGGCAAAGGCGGTGAAATTCAAATCACTGACGCGCTGCTCAAACAAGCCAAAGCGGGTTGTGTACTGGCTTATAAATTCAAAGGTAAGCGCTTCGACTGTGGTAGCGTTGAAGGCTATATCGAAGCCACCAACTTCTGCTACGAAAACATGTACAAGAAAAATGACCAAAAAGTGGAGCTGGCTAAAAAGTCGACGCATAAAGGTCAGTAATTCGCTATCTAAACAATGCATTTAAAAGCCAACCTGCAACTTCTCAGGTTGGCTTTTTTGCTTTTGATATGACTGTTTTTTTATCCAGTATTTGCTTGCACTTTGTTCACGCTATGTAATACTTGCTGCACTTCGTTTAGCAAAGAGCAACCCAGATGGACAAAATCGAAGTACGCGGCGCTCGTACCCATAACCTCAAAAATATCAATCTGACCATTCCTCGTGACAAATTGATTGTCATCACCGGCCTCTCTGGTTCAGGTAAATCCTCACTGGCTTTTGATACGCTGTACGCAGAAGGTCAACGGCGTTATGTCGAATCGCTCTCAGCTTATGCGCGCCAATTCCTTTCTCTGATGGAAAAGCCGGATGTAGACCACATTGAGGGGCTTTCACCCGCGATTTCGATTGAGCAGAAGTCCACTTCCCATAACCCACGCTCTACTGTGGGTACGATTACGGAAGTGTATGACTATTTACGTCTACTCTACGCTCGGGTTGGTGAGCCACGCTGCCCCGAACACCAAGTGCCACTGAAAGCGCAAACCATCAGTCAGATGGTAGACAAAGTACTGGAATTGCCAGAAGGCAGCAAAATGATGCTGCTGGCAACCATAGTCAAAGAGCGCAAAGGCGAACACGTTAAAACATTGGAAAACCTTGCTGCGCAGGGCTTTATTCGTGCGCGTATCGATGGTGAAACCTGCGATCTGACCGATCCACCGAAACTCGAACTGCACAAAAAGCACACCATTGAAGTGATTGTCGACCGTTTCAAAGTGCGCAGTGATCTGCAGCAACGCTTAGCCGAATCCTTTGAAACCGCCTTAGAACTTTCCGGTGGTATCGTCGTTGTCGCACCGATGGAAGGCGATGGCGAAGAGCAGATTTTCTCGGCCAACTTTGCTTGTCCACATTGCGGTTACAGCATGCGCGAACTTGAACCACGCCTGTTCTCCTTCAACAACCCAGCCGGTGCTTGTCCAACCTGTGATGGTTTAGGAGTACAGCAGTATTTCGATCCAGATCGAGTGATTCAAGATGCCAATTTAAGTTTGGCACAAGGTGCGATCCGCGGTTGGGATCAAAAGAACTTTTATTATTTCCAGATGCTGACTGCACTGGCCGAGCACTACGATTTTGATGTACACACGCCCTTCTATAAGCTGAGCAAAAAGATTCAGGAAATCATTCTGCACGGCTCTGGTCGCACCGAAATTGAATTTAAGTACATCAATGATCGGGGTGATATTCGCCTTAAAAAACATCCTTTTGAAGGAATTTTGCATAATTTGGAGCGCCGCTATCGCGATACCGAATCCAACTCGGTGCGTGAGGAGCTGGCAAAATACATCTCCAACAAGCCTTGCAGCAGTTGTGATGGTACGCGCTTAAAAATCGAAGCACGCAATGTGTTTATTAATGATACTGCGTTGCCAACGATTGTAGAACTGAGCATTGCTGATGCGCTAACGTTCTTCCAAGAGCTCAAACTGGAAGGCCAACGTGCACAAATCGCTGAAAAAGTGATGAAAGAGATCAACGACCGGCTGCAATTTTTAGTCAATGTCGGGCTTAATTACTTAAATCTCTCGCGCAGCGCCGAGACGCTTTCCGGTGGCGAAGCACAGCGTATTCGCCTAGCCAGTCAGATTGGTGCGGGTTTAGTCGGTGTGATGTATGTCCTTGATGAACCGTCGATTGGCCTCCACCAACGCGACAACGAACGCTTGCTGCAAACCCTCACCCACTTACGCAATCTAGGTAATACCGTGTTAGTGGTTGAGCATGATGAAGATGCGATTCGCATGGCAGATCATGTGATTGATATTGGCCCAGGTGCTGGCGTACACGGCGGCATGGTGGTTGCCGAAGGTAATGTAGAGGAAATCATCGCCAATCCAAACTCACTCACAGGCCAATATCTCAGTGGCGTGAAAAAAATCGCGGTACCAGAGCAGCGCACACCAAAAGATGCGAAGAAAACGGTAGAGCTTAAAGGCGCAGTCGGTAATAACTTAAAAAATGTTGACCTGTCTATTCCTGTTGGCCTGTTTACTTGTGTGACGGGCGTTTCAGGTTCGGGAAAATCCACTCTGATCAACGATACCTTCTTTAAGATTGCCCATACCGCACTCAATGGCGCGACGACGGCGACACCTGCACCTTATCGCTCCATTCAAGGTCTAGAACACTTTGATAAAGTGATCGATATCGATCAGAGCCCAATTGGTCGCACTCCTCGCTCCAACCCTGCCACTTACACCGGAATCTTCACTCCAATCCGTGAATTGTTTGCAGGAACACAAGAGTCCCGCTCGCGTGGTTATCAGCCGGGACGCTTTAGTTTTAACGTGCGCGGAGGGCGCTGTGAAGCGTGTCAAGGCGATGGCGTGATCAAAGTTGAAATGCACTTCTTACCCGATGTGTATGTGCCTTGTGATGTGTGTAAAGGTAAACGCTATAACCGAGAAACACTGGAAGTGCGCTACAAAGGCAAGACGATTGATGAAGTTTTGGACATGACCGTTGAAGACGCACGCGAGTTTTTTGACCCCGTACCTGTGATAGCACGTAAGCTGCAAACCTTGATGGATGTTGGGTTGTCCTACATTCGTCTTGGGCAATCAGCCACCACCTTATCAGGAGGTGAAGCGCAGCGGGTAAAATTAGCGCGTGAACTCTCCAAACGAGATACGGGCAAAACCCTGTATATTTTGGATGAACCAACCACGGGCCTACACTTCCACGATATTCAGCAACTATTGAGCGTTCTTCACCGCTTGCGTGACCATGGCAATACCGTGGTGGTGATTGAGCATAACTTGGATGTGATCAAAACGGCTGACTGGATCATCGATTTAGGCCCCGAAGGCGGCCAAGGCGGCGGACTGATTATTGCAGAAGGAACACCAGAAGATGTGGCGCAGATCGAAGCTTCACATACCGCACGTTTCCTCAAGCCTTTGTTGAATTAGAAAAAAAGGCTAAAGTAATGAAACCAGCGAACTGTGCGCTGGTTTCTTTTTTAAGGTGAACTGCATGGCAACTTTGCTGTTAAGTGGCACTCGGTTGGAGCCTCACGCTCCGAGCCTACCACTCAATAAACCGTTTCTTTTTGCCTTGGCCGTGGTTTATCTGCTCGCCATGCATTTCTTTATGCCTAACCCCGGCGGTGCAGGGCTGGCGCTCTCCTTCAATACTACGGTCTGGATCGCGACCAGCATAACACTGGCGATTGGTCTGTATCAGTTGGCGAATAATCAAGCGCTGCGTTATTCCAAGCTGACCATTGGACTTTGGTTAAGCTGTGTTCTGCTAACCCTACCCATCACTTACTCGAATGCCGATTGGTTTCATACTCTTGGCCGCTTAGTGGGTCTCTGGGCTGGATTTACTCTGTTTCTCGTCTTACAACAATTTCGCTTTAGCAACAAACATAAACAGCGTTTGCTGTGGTTTATTCTACTGGGTAGCGTCATTGAAGCCGTGATCGGTTTAATTCAATACTTTTGGTTAGAGCCGGGTAACCCCTTTGGTTATGACACCGAAGCAAATCGACCGTATGGTATTTTCCAGCAACCAAATGTGATGGCCAGTTTCCTCGCAACAGGGCTGGTGTTGTCAGGTTATTTGCTGGCCAGACAACCGGAAAAATATGACTCGCGCTGGAGCAAAATCGGCATCCTTTACGCGACACCGCTACTCACGGCTCCCTTACTGGTCGTACTCGCCTCTCGCACTGGCTGGCTGGCCAGTTTATTGAGTATCGCTCTGGTTGCCCCTTACTTATATCGATTCGCTTCACGTCGGCGCTTTACGCTCTGGCTTCTTGCCATAGCTCTTGGGATTTGTGCAGGTTTTACCGCTATGTATGGCCAAGGAACCTCTAGTTTTGTCGCGAATAAGGCTGACTTAGAAAGCCCACGTCGTTTCACATTTCCACAAACCATAGATATGATCATCGAAAAGCCTTTTACAGGCTATGGTTATGGCAAATTTGAGGCGCAGTATCTGCTTTATACTGCTCGCCAGCATCAGTTAAATAGCAGCTATCCAGCAGGCTTAGCATCGATGGATCACCCACACAATGAGCTGTTGTATTGGGGGGTAGAAGGCGGATTACTACCTGTAATGGGTATATTACTCGCCGCCTGTTTTTGTGCTCTACGCATTTATGCCGCCAAACGTGGCACTCGCATGGCCATGCTGGCTCTGTTTGTGCCGATCACCTTACACGCTCAGTTGGAGTATCCGTTTTACCACTCCGCAATCCACTGGATCACCTTTATTATCCTCATATACTGGGTAGATCAACGAGTCGCACGCTATCGACTGGCCAGTTTCACCACGCTCACGAAATCTTTACTGCGCATTACCAGCTTAGTGCTGCCGATTGTCACCAGCTTGTATATGGTCACAGCGTTACACACCAATTATGTGTTAACGCAATTTGAAAAATCTCAGCCACTCAATCCTGAATTGCTGAAAAACGTGACTAACCCATTGGTATGGCAAGACAGATTTGATTGGGATATCTATAGCACCTATCTGAACATCGGGCTCCATGAACAAAAAGCGGAGCTTATCCAACCCTATATCGATTGGTCATTACAGATCATTCAACATAAACCGCGCCCGGCCTTCTATTCAAACCTGATTTTGGCTTATCAAGGTTTAGGCGATACGAGCCGTGCGCAGCAAATCCGCCGCGAGGCCGAATTTCTGTTCCCCAATCAAGATTTCAGTACAGTCCAGTACCACCCCTCGATAAAGGTCAACAGTGCCGCATCTGATGCTGAAGCTCCCTCAGCCGCGACACCCTAAGCTCTGCGAGAAACAATAAGGGTGGCTTTTAAG
>NZ_WPDC01000024.1:0-45525 GCF_035615595.1 Vibrio sp. R-1
CAGCTTCAAGTAGGCAGGGGATAGTTAGTAACGCATATCCGGTGGGATCGGCATACTCTCCTCATTGAGTTTCGGTCGCTGACCACCTTTGCGGCGATACTGTTTAAGCTGGAACACAAATGCCAACACTTGAGCGACGGCCACAAATAGGCCATCCGGAATTTGCTGCTCCAGCTCGGTCGTGTGGTACAAGGCGCGTGCTAAGGGCGGTGCAGGAACAATCGCAATGTCATATTCCCGCGCGATTTCACGGATCTTGAGTGCCATATGATCGACACCTTTGGCTATCACCACCGGCGCTTTATCGGTGTTCTGCTTATAACGCAGTGCTACCGAAAAGTGCTCAGGGTTAGTGATGATGACATCGGCCTGTGGCAGTGCAGCCATCATACGTCGCTGCGCCGCTTCACGTTGCAACATACGAATGCGCCCTTTCACCTCTGGTTTACCTTCGGTGTCTTTGTACTCGTCTTTGACTTCCTGTTTGGTCATTTTTAGTTGTTCAGCGTGCTGCCAAATCTGGAATGGAATATCAATCGCCACCACCACCAGTAACGAACAACTGATCAGCAACACAAAGTTGAGCAGAATATCCAGCGCATGAAAGATGTTTTGCGGATACACATCAAGACTGAGCTGGAACAGATCCTTTTGCGAAGCTTCAATCAGATAAAAGGCGACGCCAGACACCAGCAACACTTTCAAGATGGATTTGAGCAGCTCGACCCAGCTTTGCATACCAAACATTCGCTTTAAGCCACTGAGCGGATTCATTTTCGACAGCTTAGGCATCGCCGCTTCAGCGGAAAAACTGATCCCACCGACCACCGCCGCACCGATTAAGGCAGCGATAAACAAGGTGGTCAGGATCATGAGCAAGGGCAACAGCAGGTTGACTAGTGAGCCACCAATGATGTCAAACAGCTTACCAAGATCGAAAATCTCTTCACGGCTTAGCTCAAAAAGGCGCTGCATGGCCACCATCAATCCTTTGGCCAAGATCTCGCCAAACCACATCAAGGAAACCGCACCTACTACCAATACCGAGACAGAAGCCAACTCCTTCGAACGCGCAACTTGGCCTTTTTCCTTGGCCTGCTGCAACCTTCGGGGCGTGGCTTCTTCAGTCCTTTCTTGTCCGTCGGATTCTGCCAAATCAGCCTCCTAACAGTTTAAGCGAATGAGACGGCAAACTTGCTCTTCCGCCTCTTGCCAATAAATATCGTAATGGGTGTACAAACCGTGGACGATGTACCAACAGAGCAATAACCCCACCAAGAGCGCAAACGAAAAACCGAGCGAGAAAATGTTGAGCTGCGGCGCCGCACGTGTCATTACCCCAAAGGAGAGGTTCACGGTTAACAGTGCAATAATGCCCGACAGTGAGACGGCCAATGATGCTTTAAACATGATACCGAGCCACAGCGCTAACTCACGAAAATCCACCGTCGTCAGTGAGCCGCTGCCAATCGGTAAACTTTTAAAACTGAAGACGACCAGTTGGATCATTTTCAAATGGCCATCACTGACAAGGAAAAACAGCGTGGCCAGTAACATAAAAAGCTGACCGAGTAGCGGAGTGTTTTGTCCGTTAGCGGGGTCGACCATGGAGGCAAAACCTAAGCTCGATTGCATACCGAGGATTTGACCGAGCATGACAAAGATTTGCACCAAAAACTGGGTGACCATGCCCATCGCCACACCGATCACAATCTGTTCGAAGGTGATCATGAATCCTTGTAGCGAAAGCAAGGCAATATCGGAAGGAACCGCAGGAATCGCGGGCATCACCGCAAAAGTGAGCGCTAACCCTAAGTAGAGACGTACCCGCGCAGGCACAAAGCGCGCACCTGTGACCGTCATCACCATCAACATGGCCGCAATACGCGTGTACGGCCAGAAGTAGTTGGCAATGAAATCAAGGACGACACTGGCGGGATATTCCATAAGGACTCCTAGTACAGAACCTGCGGCATGCGTTCAATCATGCTGTAGAAAAAGTCCATCAGGATTTGTGTCATCCAGTGCCCAAAAAACATCAGTGCTAATAAGGTAATGATAAGACGAGGCAAAAAGCTCAGCGTCTGTTCGTTAATCGAGGTGGCCGCCTGAAAAATGGCGACGACCAAACCCACCAATAAGCTAGGAATGATGATGGCACACACCATGATCAGTACCAGCCAGAGTGACTCTTTAAACAGCTCAACAAATATCTCTGGTGTCATGTGCCCTCCCTGCTACAAGGCAAAACTGCCCGCCAAGGTCGACAGGATAAGGTTCCAACCATCCACCAACACGAACAACATCAATTTAAACGGTAAAGAGACAATCATGGGCGAAAGCATCATCATACCCATGGCCATGAGCACTGAGGCCACAACTAAGTCAATGATCAAAAAAGGCAAAAACAGCATAAAGCCGATTTGGAAGGCCGTTTTTAACTCAGAGGTGATAAAAGCAGGGATCAGTACCGCCATCGACACTTGCTCAGGCGCGGTCACTTGTGCGCCGGACATTTCCACAAAAGTTTCGAGATCGTTGACTCGGGTCTGCTTGAGCATAAAGGCTTTGAGTGGCTCTTGCGCTAAATCAAACGCTTGGCGTGCGGTGATCTGCTCATTGAGATAAGGCTGCACCGCTTGTTCATTAATCTGGTTAAATACTGGCGCCATAATGAAAAAGGTCAGAAACAGCGCAATACCGATAATCACTTGGTTGGACGGGGTTTGTTGCAAACCCATCGCTTGACGCAGAATAGACATCACCACCACGATGCGGGTGAAGGACGTCATTAAAATCACCATGGCTGGCAAGAAGCCGAGCATGGTCATCAGTGCCAGAATTTGCAGGTTTATCGAGTAATCTTCGCTGCCATCGGAATTGGTGGTCATAGTAAATGCCGGAATTCCACCGCCACCACTGCTACTGCCTAACGCGATAGTTTTGGCATTCCCCTGCTCTTTTTCTAGCGCCGTCACAGTGACAGAGGAAGCTCCGGCAGCGGTGGATGGAATTGCGGTATTCAGTGGCTCTTCGGCAAAAGCGAGCGAGGTAAAACCAAGCAACCCCGAAAGCAGCCAAGTGAGTAATCCTATCGTCAACCAAGAGGTTAAATTAAGTCTTTGAGTCCGTTTCATGTTTTTTCAGTAGCTGCATCAACTGGTTAGAAAAGGCGGTTGCCGGCAGCTCCTCCTGTATGAGTGGATTATCGAGTTTGGCCAGCAATTGAATTGACTGAGTAGTCACCCCAATCAAATACTGCTCTTCGCCCACTTGGATGATCATCACCCGCTCTCGGGTGCCAACGGGTAATTGTTTGATGATACTCAGCCCTTTTTGCTGACCGAAAGCAGGCACACGCATGCGTTTGAGTAACCAAGCCAGTAGCAGTATCAGAGCGATAACGAATAAAAGCGACCCCAAGGTGGTCGCTAAATCCAGTTGGCTGCTGGTGGCAGCCAACCCGGGGACAGGGATGAGAAACAGAGCCGCCAATTTTCGCATTGGCTATCTCAATTTCTTGATACGTTCGGTTTGACTTATCACGTCGGTGAGGCGGATACCAAACTTATCGTTCACCACCACGACTTCGCCATGCGCAATCAGCGTGCCGTTAACCATCACATCAAGTGACTCACCGGCAATCCTATCCAACTCCACCACCGAACCTTGGTTCAATTGCAGCAGGTTACGAATGCTGATTTTAGAGCGCCCGACTTCCATCGAGATGGTCACCGGAATATCCATAATGGTATCGAGCTTACGGCGCTCGTCATCCGTAATTGGGGGCGCCGTGTTTTTCAGCTCTTCAAGTGGTGCGGCTAAGATTTCATCCACATCAATATCAGGCGCATTAGGGTCTTCCCCCAGTGCGGCCGCCCACTCTTCGGCTAGTCTTTCATCTTCGCTTTTTGCCATCTTCAACTACCTATTGGTTCTTTTCATTATCCGTCACTATCGAGAGCTCATCCCGACGTCGTAAAACGGATTATTCGATTTCATCTTCTTCTGCGTTTTCAAACTCAGCAATGATGTCTTTACCAAGGAACGCGAGATCCGTTTTCACTACATCTGGACGTTTGATTTTCTCAGAAACTTGTACTGCGAGTTTTTCACCGGAGCGCCCCATTTTCACACGATACGTTGGCAGCTCTTCAATAAACATCACCGCATGTTCTGGCATTTTTATTGGGATGACATCCCCCACTTGCAACTCCATCAAATCCCGCAGCGCAATATCCATTTCCAGTAAGTTCACTCGGAAATTGACTGGCACATCCATGATCTCTTCGCGCAGAGCCGTACTCCAGCGCACGTCGGTTTCCATTTTATCCGACTGTACACCCGCATCCAGCAGTTCACGGATCGGTTCTACCATCGAATACGGCATAACCATGTGGAAATCGCCACCGCCACCGTCCACTTCAACGTGGAAGGAACTGACGACAATCACTTCGGTTGGGCTGACGATGTTCGCCATGCTCGGGTTCACTTCGGAATCGAGGTATTCAAACTCCACCCCCATGACGGGCGACCACGCTTCTTTGTAGTCGGCAAACACGATTTTGAGCAGCAGTTGAATAACCCGCCGTTCGGTTGGGGTAAATTCACGCCCCTCAATTCGCGCATGATAACGGCCATCGCCGCCGAAGAAGTTTTCCACCAGAATAAACACCAAACGCGCTTCCATGGTCACCAAGGCCGTCCCCTTGAGTGGACGAAAACGCACCATGTTCAAACTGGTAGGAACATATAAGGTATTTTGGTATTCACCAAACTTCATCATCTGCACGCCGTTGATCGACACTTCTGCGGTTTTACGCAGCATGTTGAACAGACTGATGCGCAGATGGCGAGCAAAACGTTCATTGATAAGCTCCAGAGTCGGCATTCGACCCCGGACGATACGATCTTGGGAAGAAAAATCAAAATTCGCAGCACTGGGGCCCGATTTGGGTAATTCCTCTTCTTCCTCATCGACGCTGTCAACGCCATGAAGCAGCGCATCGATTTCGTCTTGGCTTAATAAATCAGTCACATTTCACCTATTGCATTACAAAGTCGGTAAACAGCACTTTTTCAATAACGGGTTTGCCCACAGCTTGGTTGAGTGCGGCTTTGATGTCATCGGTGGCTTTATCACGCAGCTCAATACGGCCATTGGGGGTGCGCAATTGCTCCACCGTTGCTGATGCAAAAGTCGCCAGCAGCGAGCTTTCCACTAAAGGCGAGTGGTAACGTGCAAGGTTTTCATTTTCGCTGCCACGCACCATTAATTGGACTTTGATTTGCACTAAGCGATCTTTAGCATCCCCAGTGACATTAAACACAAACGGCTGAGCAATATTGACGTAAGACACCGGATCGGTCGGAGCGGCGACCTGTTCGGTTTTCTGCTCTGCGCCCGCAGCGGCTTCGTCGCCACCTGAACCCATCATGAAAAATGCGGCACCACCACCGCCAGCCAGTAACACCACGGCGGCGATAATAATGATCAACAGTTTCTTTTTCCCTTTGGGAGCTTCTGTTCCTAGATCTTCTTCGGCCATAATTGCCTCTGTATGTGGTTAATTTTGTATAAGTTTAAGCGTAATAACTGATTCCATCACGCTTTGTTGCCACATTCAAATCAAGTTTGATGTCAGTATCAAGGTTTTCTTCGCTATTGAGCCTTTCATTGCGTGCGCTTTGACCAAAACCAGACTGCTCTTGTCCTGTATAACGCTGCTGTTGTCCTGCACTTTGCTGCTGAACCGAGGTATCGCCCAATTGGACGCCTTGCTGCGCCAACATTTCACGCAGCCTTGGCATGGTTTGTTCTAATGCCTCACGGGCATGTTGGTTCGCGACGGTGAAATGCACTGTCGCGCCATCACCTTGCATGTTCATGCGAATATGCATCCGTCCCAATTCCGGTGGATCCAGCCGAATATCAATATTTTTCAAGTTCTTCGACATCATCATCTGCACACGTTCAGCCAACTGATCGGCAGCCATCTCTTTATTCAGTGGAACAGGGGTAGCATTGGTTTGTACCAGTTGCGACTCAGCGCGGTTGAGAGCTTGGTTTTGTGCCGTACCTTGTCCTGCTGCCGCTGCGATTTGCTGGGCTAAGCCTTCTTGTCCTGATTCACTGACCGCACGACGTTCGTCACTGCCCGCTAAAGCTCGGCCACCTAATGCTGCCAGCATGGCAGAGCTGGCGGCAAGCTCAGGATTCACCGTCGCGGCAGGATTTAACATTGGATTGACCGCTACGGTTTGAGGCGCTAGTGCCGCTATATCGATAGGCGTCGCCGCCGTGGGATTCATTGGCAGCGCCGTGGTGCCCGTTTGCTGCGCCGCTAAATGGGCTGGCGTTAACCCTTGTGCGACTAACTGAGCCAGCGCATTAGGAACAGGCGCTTTCGCTTTACCCCCTTCTTCGAGCATGGCTTTCAGCTCTGGTGTCAGCGCAGCCAACTCATTGTCAGTCGGCATTTGTGTGCCCCAAGGAATCACCACTTTGCCCGTTTCTGTTGCAGAAGTTGACTGATTAAGCCCTTCATCAGCCATGATTGATGCAGGATTGAGCGCTGATTGAGTCAATGGCGTCGCTTTCAGCGCTTGACTTGAAGCCGCAAGAGCCTCACTCACTTCGGCGCTTGGGCTTGCCAAAGCCGCGGTATTAGCGAAAGTCTGTGTCAGCGGCATTCCCTCAAGCATTGCCCCCTCAACCGGTTCAGCGTGCACAGTGTTTGCCGCCGCCAATGAAGCACCTGACAATCCGCCTACTAATGCGCCGCCCATCAGAGCGCTCGCCATCCATTCATCTTGTGCTATTTCATCTTCAGTAGCAGCCGAGTCTGAGACGGCAGCATCAAGGTCAGCACTGGTAGACAGAGCACGATTGGAGATTGCCGTGGCAGATTCAATCGGTAAAACCTCTTCAGGCGGCGTCGCGTTCCGTATTCCGTCGGGATGTTGTGAGTCCAATGCTTGGCCATGCTGCGCTGGCAAAATTTTGCCGTTGGTTTTGATGAGCGCTTGGTTCGCCTCTTGCAAACGCCCCAATAATTCATCCCCCTCACTCATCGCCTGTGCAGTTTTGCGTTGTAACTCACCACTCACAGGCTGGTCATCGATGGACTCCGCATTCGTCACCCATTTGGCGAGCGAGGCCGGTATGGGCGCATTTGCACCTAGTTCATCTTGCTTGACTGGTACCACTTTGGTGGAAGTCGCTTCACCTTTCTCTAATGATGGCGCTTTCTGAGCAGATTTTATGACATCGACTGGCAAGCTTTCCTCACTGGCCGCCTCCACTTCGCTGGCGCTAAACAAAGCTTCATCCATCTCTGCCATTAAAGCGGCATCACTATCAGCCTCTAGGGATGCCTCTGTATTCACTGGCGCTTCGGTGTCACCTTCATTCTGAGTCACACTGGTAGCGGGGGCATCTGAAGCGGTTTTGCTGCCGAAAATAAGAGCGTGTAACTGCGCAAAAAAACCACCAGAGGACTCCGTCGCCGCGGCATCCGTACTGACTGCGCTACTTTTTGCCGTTGGAGCTATTTTACTCGGTTCAACCGGAGGGGTGAGATTCACATTCATATTCGCTACTCGCACAGTGGAATTGAAGTCTGAGCATGATCTGCGCAGATCAACTCATCAGTAACAGCTTGGGGTTAACGCCCTTTTGCGAAAATCTAGCAAGAAGTAAGCCAAGTGAAGGTTTTATTGCATCCGAGGAGGAGAAGCTCGCGCCGCGATACGACGTTTAAACTACGCCTTATGAGGAGAGACGGCGGCGATTGAACATCAGGGTCGAAAATTCATCCATCTGTTTCTGTTCGCGTTTTTCTTGTAATAACTGACGTTCGGTTTGTTTTTTCTCCATCAGCCATTGATAAGATTTCCGTTTTTGACGCATGTTCATCCAGTGCTGTTCGCAGTTTTCAACTTGCAGACGAAAATGCTGCTCAGCGCTTTTTTGTTTGGCTAAGGTTTCATCGAGCTGAGTGAGAAATCGGTTGAGGTGACCATATTGGCTGGCGGTTAATCCTGATTTGCCGCGCTCCACCAACTGCTGACAATACTCTAAGCGGTACTGTTCAATTTGACGCAGTTGGTGGTAGTAACTATCCAGCTCGCTTCGCGCTTTACTGAGCGCCAACACCGCTTTGTCTTCGCTTTCCTGAGCTTGTTCGAGCAAGAAATCTAACGCGTTATCCATTTCAATGCTCCAAGTTATGAGCTGAGTACATGGCGCAGCATGTTGACGCACATGTCATAAGGCACGGTTTCTTTCATGGCTTGCTGCAAGTACTGATCCAATTTCGGTTTGAGGGTGAAAGCCGCATCAATCGCTTTGTCGGTGCCCGGTTTGTAGGCACCAATCGAGACTAAGTCTTGATTCTTACGACACACGGAAAGGATCTGCCGAACCGCTTTCGACATCAGTAAATGCTCATCGGTGGTGATTTGTGGCATAACCCGGCTGACGGATTTTTCGACATCAATCGCCGGATAGTGTCCTGCATCGGCCATTTCCCGCGATAACACGATATGACCATCCAAGATCGCGCGCGAGGCATCCGCAATCGGATCTTGTAAGTCATCCCCTTCGGTCAATACGGTGAAAAATGCGGTGATCGAACCTTGGTGTGGGCCGCCATTACCAGCGCGCTCAACCAGTGCCGGTAGTTTGGCAAAAACCGATGGCGGATAACCTTTGGTCGCTGGGGGTTCTCCGACGGACAGAGCAATCTCACGCTGCGCTTGCGCAAAACGCGTGAGTGAATCCATCAACAGCAGCACATCCAAACCTTGATCGCGAAAATACTCGGCAATAGTCAGAGCCGTTTGGCACCCTTTTAAACGCATCAGCGGTGAGGAATCAGCAGGAGCAGCCACCACCACGGAGCGCTGGCGGCCATCTACGCCGAGGATCTCTTCGATAAATTCTTTGACTTCGCGTCCCCGCTCACCAATCAACCCAACCACCACGACTTGCGCTGTGGTGCCTCGGGTCATCATGCCGAGCGTGACCGATTTACCGACACCGGAACCGGCAAACAAGCCAATCCGTTGTCCTTTACCGACCGTTAGTAAACCGTTAATTGCCTTGATGCCAACATCCAAAGGTTCGTTGATCGGTTTACGTGCCAGTGGATTAATCGGCATAGCGTTAAGTGAAGCGCGTTGATCGGTATAAATCGGACCTAAACCATCAAGCGGATTACCCACGCCATCAATCACGCGCCCCAGCAGTTCCATACCGACAGGCAGGCCTGATTCGGTCGTGATAGGAGTCACTTTGGCTCCGGGAAGGACACCGATGATCTGTTCACTAGGCATCAAAAAGAGGTTATCGCCAGAAAAGCCCACCACTTCGGCTTCCATCTCGCCGTTCATGGTTTCGACTTTACACAAACTTCCGACGGGTGCTTTACAACCTGTGGCTTCCAGCGTCAAACCCACAACACGCACCAACTTTCCCGAAGCCATGGGTCGGGTGGTGTGTCCTTCGACTTTGTATTGGGCAAGGCGATCGGCTAACGCTAACATCGGCTACTCTCCCGGATGGTGACGGTTGATACCGCAGAAGCTTTTCAGCACGCTGCGGATCCGCTCTTCCATCCGATAGCTGACGCTCGACTCACCCGCTTCAATCTGTACATCGCCGCGACTTAAGGCAGGCTCGCTGAGTAGCGTCCAGTTACGGGTTTCGATTTCTTGCTCACCGTAGGCTTGGCGAATGATCTCTACATCTTCTGGATTGAGTTTGAGAGTAATCGCGTGCCCTGCAATCGGCAGCGCTTCGACTGAAGCTTTGACGGTATCGAGGATCACTTGTGGATTGGTTTGCACTTCAACGTGCACCACTTCTTTGGTCAACGCGAGTACCATGTCCACTAGCTGCTTTTCGACCTGAGCATTAAGCAGATCAAGGGGTTGAGCAAACTGGTTCGCCAGCGCCATAAAGGTTTTGACTTGTTCTTGAATTAAGGATTGCCCTTCGGCAACGCCATCTTGATAACCTTGCGTTTGCCCTTCTTGATGACCGGCTTGGAAACCTTCAGCCTTACCTTGTTCAAAGCCTTGCTGATAGCCTTCTGCTTGCCCTGCCTCAAAGCCCTCTTGTTGAGCGGCAGTGCGGATCAGTGCAATCTCTTCTTCACTGAATTCGTGCTCGACGACCTGCTCCGGTTCGTCAAAGTTTGGGATCCAGCCCGGATCGTAATTAAACGCAGTCTGTTTAGCCGCTTTGTTACTTTCCGCACCGTAATCCGGCAGCCCCCAACGTTGAGGTGTGACCGTCGCATCATCTGTACCCGGGCGAATAAAACCACGCTTTCTTTCACCAGACATTGTGATCCTCAATCATGCAGCAAGTTTTGTTTAACGTTCATCAAAATAATGCATCGAAGGAAATAGGATCGGCTTACACCGATCCCACTTGATTATAAGAATTCGTCGGCACCGCCGCCCAGCATGATCTCGCCGTTGTCGGCCATACGACGAGCGATAGACAAGATCTCTTTCTGAGCCGCTTCCACATCGGACACTTTGATCGGTGGCATCGCCTCCAAATCGTCTTTCATCATCTCAGCAGCACGTTTCGACATGTTCTTGAAGATCTTCTCGCGCAGCGTATCGTCTGCCCCTTTGAGGGCTTTTTGCAAGACATCTTGCGGAACATCACGCAGCAATTTTTGGATACCTTGATCGTCGACTTCGACCAAGTTCTCAAACACAAACATCAAATCTTGGATCTGAGTTGCCAAGTCTTCGTCTTTTTCGCGCATTCCTTCCATCAATACGCTTTCGATGTTGTTGTCCAGATAGTTCATGATGTCGGCAGCAGCTTTCAAGCCACCAATTTTGGCCGCTTGTGCCCCTGCTTGACCCGCGAACTGTTTCTCCATGATTTCGTTCAACTCGGCCAGCGCTGAAGGCTGTACTTCTTCCAAGTTGGCGATACGCATCAACAAATCGAGAGCGTCACGCTGAGCAAACTGCGCCAAAATCTCGGCCGATTGATCCGGCTCAAGGTACGACAATACGATGGTTTGGATCTGCGGGTGCTCGTTGATAATAATGCTCGCCACTTGGCGCGGATCCATCCATTTTAGTGAATCCAGACCTTTCGAGCCGGTACCAAGCAGAATTTGATCCACCAAGTTGTTGGCTTTATCCGCCCCCAACGCCGCAACCAGAGCATTACGTAGGAAGTCTTCACTGCCCATACCAATGTTGGTGTATTTTTGAATATCTTCCAAAAAGGCACGATGCACCGCTGACACTTTGGTTTGGCTTAAGTCTTTGGCGCGTGCCATGGCACTACCCACCCTCTGTACCTGTTTAGGCTCGAGGTGGCGAATGATGCCTGCGGCATCTTCTTCATTCAAACTGAGCAGCAAAATGGCTGCTTTTTCTTCACCGGGAATTTCACTGATATCAATGGTTGATTCGACCACTTCTCCACCATCTTTCTTGTCTTTAGCCATTTTGCATCCAGTTCTTCACTACTTGAGCCGCGAGTTCTGGCTCGTTTGCCACCAAGGCACGTACTGCTTTCAGCACGTCCTCATCCTTGTGAAGATTCGGCAGATCAATGCCTGAACCAAATTCGAACAACTCACCGCCATCAATATCGCTGCCGATGAGGCTTGTCTCACCATCCGCGCCAATTGGCATACCGTCTGGGCCGTACATTTGGTCATCGTCATCCGCCGCTGGGTTGATAAGTTTCTTCATCGCTGGACGTACTAGCACCAAAATGACGATGATGATAACCAAGGCACTGGCGAACCAACGAACCCAATCGTTGAAGTTTGGATGTTCCCAAATTGGGACATCAACAATTTGTTCCATTTCGGGTTCAGCAAACGGCATGCTGAGGACATTCAGTAAATCTCCACGATTTTCACTATAGCCTACGGTGCCGATCAGAACCTGACGAATTGAGTTGAGGTCCGCTTCACTGAGTGGCGTGTAAGTCACTTCGCCAGTATCAGGATTGACGCTGGAACGACTCTTGACGGCCACCGCTACAGTCTGACGGTTAATCACCCCTGATTGCTTACGCTCATGGCTGATGGTGGTATCAAGTTCATAGTTACGTGTCGCTTCTTTATGCACTGACCCTTGCCCCATGACCGAGCCATCTTTCATCTGTGCTACATCTTGCGGAATTGAGGCATCGGCGGGAGGTTGGTTGCTAAGAGCGCCCGGCACCCCTGCGACAACGTTACCGTTATTGTAATCTTCCAGTGTGTATTCACTGCGTGTGGCTGGCGTGTTGGGGTCAAACACTTTACGAGTCTGCTCTACTGCACTGAAATCGAGTTCGATATCCACCTGCGCGGTGTAATTACCTAAACCAAGGATCGGGATCAGTACCGAGTCAATTTTTCCACGCAGGGCTTCTTCTTGTTGTTTCTCCAGCTCTTGCTCTTTACGGCG
This sequence comes from Vibrio sp. R-1, assembly GCF_035615595.1. Lineage (NCBI taxonomy): Bacteria > Pseudomonadati > Pseudomonadota > Gammaproteobacteria > Vibrionales > Vibrionaceae > Vibrio > Vibrio sp. R-1. The sequence continues at coordinate 12,451 of NZ_WPDC01000024.1, forward strand.
AGCTGCAGAAACGGGATCTTGTGAGCCTGAGCTGAGCAAACGACCATGCTGATCGGTCACCGTAACCCGGCTCGGTTTCATGCCCGGCACCGCACTGGCCACCATGTCGACCACGGCATCAATCTCTTCTTGTTTAAGATTGGCTCCCGTGCGTACCGTCAAGAACACAGACGCTGACGCTTCTTGGTTATGACGAACAAACACACTCTGCTTTGGCAATGCAAGCAATACGCGAGCTTTGTTAACTTGGCGCATTTCTTCAATCGCTTTCGCGAGTTGACGTTCACGGCTCAGCTTGAGGCGTTCTTGTTCAAGACGCTGTGATACCCCAAAGCCCATATCCTGCATCAGAATCTCGTCGCCAGCCTGACGGTTTTGGTTTAATCCCGCGCGTACCATGGAGAGTTTGAGGCTGTTGTAATCACTGACAGGCACCAAAATGGTATTGCCATCAAGTTTGTATTGCTGTTTCTGTTGATCGAGGTAATCCAAGACTGGGATCAGTTCTTCGGTTTCGTAAGCACCCAGCGGACGCATATCCGGCTCACGTACCCAGAAGAACAGCATGACGATAAGGGCAACGCAGATTGAAATAGACAGTACCAGTACCACTTGGCGCAATAAATCGAGATCACCAACGGTAAAGTCCATTTTGCTACTTTTTTCGTTGATGTCCGGATTCTGCGTGTCGTGGTCCATATCAGAGCCTGCCATCAAGGCATGCTCACCACCACTATTGGTCAACGCGAGATCGGTTGTTTGTTTATCATCGGCCACAGTCTATTACCCAAGTTATACTGGCATATTCATCAGTTCTTTGTACGCTTCGACGAGCTTATTGCGTACTTGAATGGTCGCTTCAAACGCCACACTCGATTTATTACGGGCGATCATCACATCAGAAAGAGAAATCCCTTCATCGCCACGATCAAAACGCGTCTGCATATCACTTGAGGTCTTTTGCAGGCCATTGACGTTGTTGATCGCTTTGGTCAACATGGCACCAAAGTCAGCGCCAACTTTCTGACCTGTCGATGCGGGCTGAGTGTTCATTGCCTCAAACATCATCGCCTGCATTTCGTTATTTAAACCGTCAAGTCTCATTGCTACCTCTGATGCCAATTGTTTGACTCAAAAATTCCATTCCTAACTCTAAAGAGCAATTTGTATGCCATGCCCTCAACCGGGGATATCAATCCCTGCATCACGCATTTTGGCGAGTTTGTAACGTAAAGTGCGTGGGCTAATACCTAGCTTCTCCGCCATCTCTTTACGGCGTCCCTGACATTCGGCCAACGTATCAAGAATAATCGCAAACTCTTGGTCGCGCAGTTCACCCCCCAAACCTGAACCTGAACCTGAACCTTGCGAACTACTATTTTGCCCACTACCTTGCACTAAGGGCTTAAACAGTTCGGGCTCTGCAACAGGTTTGATCTGCGGTGCAGCCATCGACTCCCCCGCCACCGCTTGCTGTAAGCTGCTGGCATCGTGCCAATCGACCCCTTCCAGCAAAATGTGCTCACTTTGAATATGGCCGTTTTCACTTAAGATCAAAGCACGCTGCACGACGTTATCCAGCTCACGCACATTACCCGGCCATGGGTAATTCAGCAGTTTAATAATGGCGTTAGGCGCAATGCTTGGTACAGGTAAACCTAACTTTTTGCAGTGACGCTCAATCAGATGGTTAGCCAGCGGCTCAATATCGTCTTTACGCTCACATAAGGCTGGCCAGGTTAATGGGAACACATTCAAACGGTAGTACAAGTCTTCACGGAAATGTCCAGCTTGCACGTACTGTTTCAAGTCACGGTTACTGGTTGCGAGCACGCGAACATCGAGCTTGATGCTTTTGCGGCTCCCTAAGCGCTCCACTTCACGCTCTTGCAGTACCCGCAGCAGTTTGGCTTGCAGATTGAGATCCATTTCGCTGATCTCATCGAGCAAAATGGTGCCACCTTGGGCTTGTTCAAACTTACCGGGACACGCTTGTACGGCTCCGGTAAACGCGCCTTTTTCATAACCGAATAGGGTTGCTTCTAACATGTTGTCAGGAATTGCCGCGCAGTTAATCGCAATAAATGGCCCCTCTTTACGAGGAGAGGCATTGTGGATGTAACGTGACATCACTTCTTTACCTGAGCCGCTTGGCCCCAAAATCATCACGTTGGCATCGGTCTTCGCCACTTTATCGGCTAAGGCAAGCAACTTGAGGCTTTTCGTATCCGCGACCACAGCATCGCCGTTGTCATCTGACTTTACTGGTGCGTAACGGCTGACCATGTTCAGCAGCACTTCTGGTGCAAAAGGCTTGGCCATGTAGTCAATCGCGCCATCTTTCATGGCGGATACGGCATCTTGAATATTGGCGTAAGCGGTCATCAGCAGTACGGGTAAGTTCGGCCAGTGCTGTTTGATACTGCGCAGCAGAGCGAGTCCACCCATGCCTGCCATTTGCACATCAGACACCACAATATCAACACTGTGTGATTTGAGTTTGAGCAGGGCATCTTCTGCACAATCGGCTTCCAGCCACTCATAACCCGCTAAAGCTAAGGTGTCGATCAACGCTTCGCGAAGACCTTCGTCATCTTCTACGATTAAGACTTTGCTTTGAGCCATCTTCACTCTCCAGTCTCTGAGTTTGAGCTATCTGCCTGACGTTCAAGGGGAATGCACATGGTAAAACAAGCGCCCTCTCCCTCCTTGGATATCAGTTCCAACCGCCCACCGTGGGCGCGACACACCATCTGCACTACTGCTAAGCCAAGGCCTGTACCTTGTGAGCGAGTGGTGAAAAAGGGTTCCATGATTTTGTGCTGCAACGACTCTGGCACACCGGGGCCGTTATCTTGCACGGAAATTTTAAGTTCGCCATTCACTGGGCGGAAAAACACATCTATTTGTGAGCCTTTCCCCGCAATTTGCAGCGCATTCATCACCAAATTACTCAGCGCGGAAGCCAAAGCATTGGCATTACCCAGCAACATGGTCTCTTCACTTTCGACTTCTTGCCCGTAATCAATCTGATTATTTTTCAGCGCCGTTTCGACCATAGGCATAAATTCGGCGGCCAAATCGCCAATCGAGAAGGGCATCACCACCTTGTTATCGCCACCTTTGGCAAACAGCAGCATGTCGTTTACTTGCTTTTCCAAATCGTGCAGTCGGTCAACCAACTTACTTTGAAAACGCTCACGAGTAGCAGGCGGTAAATTCGGTGCTGCGAGATTTGCGGCATACAGCATGGCACTGGACAATGGCGTTCTCACTTGGTGAGCCAATGACGCCACCATGCGTCCCAAGGAAGAGAGACGTTGCAGATCACTGATCCGTGACTGCAATAGGCGAGTTTCTGTTAAGTCGGTGATCAAAATGAGCTGACCCGTTGTCGAGGCGGAGATCGCCAAGCGCACTTTGCGTCCATTGCGCAGCGAGATTTCATGGCCATCATCGTCACGCGGGGCAAAAGCAATCTGGATCACGCTGTACCATTTTTCACCCACGAGTGGTACATCCAGTAAACGCTGCGCTTCTGGATTGGCTTCACGCACTATGCCTTGGGTATCGAGCAAAATCACCCCGGCGGGCATCACATCCAATACCTGTTTATAGCGCTCAACTTGATCTTCTAACGAGTCCAAATGGGAATGCTGCTCTTGCACTGCGCTGCTCATCATTCACTCTCTGTTTTTAAATGCAACAATGGCTTGGCACGCAAGAGTCATGCCAAGCCATTTATGTTTAAAATCAACACGTTAATCAATGCCAATATATTGACTATGGTTTCCCTAGCGTTGCATGTTGTATTTGCGCATCTTCTCAACCAAGGTGGTACGACGCATACCGAGCATGTCTGCCGCTCTCGCCACTACTCCCCCTTGCGCTTCTAAGGCTTGGTTGATGAGGTTCACTTCTAAATCAGCGAGCAACTCTTTGAGATTCACCCCTTCAGGTGGCAGCGCTTGCGGCGCATCCATATCAGGGACAAATTCCTGCGGCTCTTCAAAATTAAAGTCTTCTGCAAAAATGCCTTCCAACACATCACGCTCTTGCTCCTCAACCGAGCTAAAACGACTCGGCTCTGGCTGGAATTCCGGAATATCACTGTAACGGTATTTGGTCGGCAGGTGATTCACATCAACCAAACTGTTTGGATACAGGATGACCATACGCTCAACCAAGTTGGCAAGTTCACGCACATTACCCGGCCAGTCATGCTCCATCATCGAATTGATCGCACGCGGCGTGAAACAGATGGGCTGCGCCCCTTCCGCTTCCATACGAGTCATCAGCTCTTGTAACAGCAAAGGAATGTCATCAATCCGATCGCGCAGAGCGGGCATTTCAATCGGGAACACGTTTAAGCGGTAGTAGAGATCTTCACGAAATTTCTGTCCGTCAATCATCTCCTCCAAATTACGGTGCGTTGCGGCAATCACGCGCACATTCGCTTTGATGGTGCTGTTGCCTCCCACCCGTTCAAAACAGCGCTCTTGCAGCACGCGCAGCAGTTTAACCTGCATGCTCATCGGCATATCGCCAATTTCATCTAAAAAGAGTGTGCCGCCTTCAGCCAGTTCAAAACGGCCTTTACGTGCGGTAATCGCTCCGGTAAACGCCCCTTTTTCATGACCAAACAGTTCACTTTCCAGCAATTCAGCCGGGATTGCACCACAGTTGATGGGGACAAAAGGGCCATTACGGCGTCCTGAATGGTAGTGAATGTTGCGCGCAACCACTTCTTTACCCGTGCCCGATTCACCGAGGATCAGTACGTTGGCTTCCGTGGTCGAGACTTGCTCAATCAAGTGGCGAACTTCTTGGATCCCCATGCTTTGCCCAACAAGGCTACGAAACAGGGTGTTTTTGCGTGCGGTCGCAAGGACTTGAAAACCTTTGCGCCCAAGAAATTCTTTACAGTGACGCAAAGCATCGCTCAGCTGCGGATAGTTGAGCGGAAAATCTAACTCACCCACATAGTTGGGGAATTCTTCTAAGGAATAAGGCTGCTTATTGGCAACCAGCAACGGAATATGGTTAGCCTTGGTTAAAGATTGGATTAATTGTTCAGAAAGCGCTTGACCACGTAGCGAGCCTAAAATGCACCCACCCCACACTGCCGACCAATTGATTTGGTCAATCTGAGTAGACTCAATGACCTCACACTGCTCTCCTACAAATTCTAAAATAACACTGAGATTGAGCCGGATCGCGGCATCGTCCTCAATCACAAGTAGTTTCGCTAAACTCTGCATAGGTGAGATTATTTGCCTTTATTATAAGAAGTTGTGGTTGCACCGTTTGAACATCATTTTCAGGTGTTAATTTTGATTCTGGATCCTGAATAAACGATAGACAATTTGTGGAAATCAGCAACAAAAAAAGCCACTTGGCTAGTTAGTGGCTTCTATTCTATTTAAATCAGCAAATAAGGCAACCAAGCATTTGCTGGGTGTGATATCTGTTAAAAGTTTCTCTGACAGAAATCAAATACCCACTTCAGCGGCAGTCAAGTTGTGATATTCCGGTGGAATTTGATCCCAAGCTGACTTTATTTCACGGATGATCTCAATCACATCATCGAGCATTTGCGGATCATTTTTATGGTTCGCTTGAGTAATTTGGTTGACCATAAAGTCATACAGTTGATCGAGATTTTTGGCGATGTCGCCACCGTCTTCCATCGACAAGCAGCTGCGTAGGCTAATGATGATATCCAAGGCTTTACCTAAACGTTCGCCTTTCACAGGGATGTTACCTTGCTGCATTGCCGCCTTACCTTGGATCAGGCGCTCAATCGCTCCGGCCATTAACATCTGGACGATTTTATGCGGTGAGGCCGCACTTAGCTGGCTATCCACTGATACTTTTTTGTACGCCTGTAAAGAACCACGCATAGTCTTCCTCTTATAAAAACTTTTTGTATTGCTGAACCGATTTATTTCCGTGACGATATTTGTGGAGTGTTTGCCCCATCGCCGCCGTTTTTAACTGCATCTGTTCCACAAGTTGTTGAGTATTACCAATTGCCTTGAGCCATAAATCGGACTTTGCCAATTCAGGGTGCTCGGCCAAATAGCCTAACAAGCTATGCAATAGCTGTTCCCTGTTATCGACCAACTGCAAAATATCTTCAGTATGAATGTCATCTTCCGCAAGAAGAGTTGCGATTTGTTGATCGAGATCACTCAAACGTTGCAGTTCTGCTTCCACATTAACCACCTAAAGCGTTCATCATGCCCGCTAACTGCGATTGCATCTTGCTGGTCGCATCTTGCATGGCACTAAATTTCGCATGGGTCCGTTTTTCCAAACTCTCCATCCGGCGGTCGAGAGAACGTTGGTCGTCATCCAATCGGTAAGTCTGTTCATTCAAGCTCTTTTCTCGGGTACGGATTGAACCCGTAACCCCAGTCATGCTCGAAATCGCATCTTCGACCCGCTTAGCAAAGCCTTGATTGCCACCAAAAAACTCACCCAGCTTAGTGAAGTTGTTATTCAATTGGCGATCAAGCATAGCATAGTTGATTTCTAGCGTCCCTTGTCGGGTGGTGGTGATCCCAAACTCAGTCAGTGATTTGAGGTTTTCTGGCGCTTGCTCAATGCTCGATGAGAAGACCGTTTTTAATCGTGAGTCTGCGCTACGAACTATGCTGTCACCCGCTAAAGGGCCGGCTTGTCCGGTTCGTGGATCAACACCCGCGAGCTCTTTACTGGTTTGGAAAAACTGGTTATAGGCCGCGACAAACTGTTCAATGTCGTTACGCACTCGTTCGCGGTCATATTCAATGCCGATTTCCGCGGGTGGCTGATTGCGATCGGTTTTGCCTTTGAGGGTTAAGTTAACCCCTTCGATCGCATTTTCGATGATGTTGTTATTGCTCGATAAGGTCGCCACCCCATCCAGCACCACCATAGAGTCTTGCGCCGATTGCACTTCGGTCATGCCGCCGTAGCCATCAAAGGCACTTTGCGCCGCATTCAAGGCCGCTTGCGCTTTTTCGACCTGTTCAATGTAGGCGCGCTCTTCTGGGCTAAGTTTCGCGCGCGCTTGGGCTTTGGCTTCTTCTGGCGTCATTTTTCCGCTGCGGATCGCCGCTTCAATCTGCGCTTTCTCTTGCGCTAATTTCTGTTCTAGCTTTTGCTGTGCTTCTTGCGGCGTGATGTAGGAATCAAGCAGTGTACCGGATGCGGTGTTGCTCCACCCGGGAACGTCAGCGGCCTTTTTTTGACCTTGAGCGTCGAGTTCTTCTTCCGGTTCCCAATAGGAATCGAGCAAGGTACCGGACGCGGTTTCTGTCCAGCCCGGAATTCTGTCTTCCGGCCTGATGTATTTTTTGGCTTCACTGGCGGCGTTAGCCGCGGCTTTTACCGCACTCTCGGTTAACTCACCAGCGTTGAGCGCCTCTCCGGCCGCACCTTGTGCACTTTGTGCGGCACTTCGAATTTCTTGTGCGACTTCTTGATCGACCAGCCGAGCAGCATCGCCAATTTTTTCCGCAACTTTGGCGGCGACTTTTTGCTGTTCAGGGGTGAGTGGGGCGATGAGTTGCTGAGCTTGCGCACGCGCTTTTTCTAAATCGCGAACTCGCTGTTCGAGAGTTTTGTATTCGAGTTGCTTAAGTGGATTACCGGGTTCCGCTTGAGCGGACATTTTTACGCTGTGATCTTTGCCTGACACGTTCGAGGCAACGATCAGCCGCGGCCCTTCAACATCATTGATGATGGAGGCTCGCACGCCCGGATTGGATTTTTCACCATTGATTCCACGGACAATATCAACCAGCTTGGAGTTACCTTGCACATCCAGCGTAAAACTCTTATCGCCCAATGAAATATGCAGCTTGCCCGGACCAAATTTCGCGTCTTTGTCCAATACTTCAGACGCAATTTTATGGCTTTGAGCAAGCTGTAACACATCGACGGAGTAGTTGCCAGCAATAGCTTCCGTGGTGGCCGTCGCGGAGACAACCTGTTCGTTAGTGGTGTCGACTTTGCGTACCGCAAAAGCCTTCTCCTGACGAAACTGGGTCATCAGATTTTTCATCGTATCCAGCGACTCTCTGAGCCGACCATAGGCGCTGATACTGGTGTCAATGTTGGTGCGCTCATTGTCAATGCGTTGCTGCTTAGGTACGCGCTCCGCACTGACAATTTTGCTGACCATGCCATTGATGTCAAAGCCAGTATTCATCCCCATCGGGCCTAAACTCATTCAATCACCTCAAAAACCGTGTTACACCTTTGCCATCAGTAAACCGGATCGATGATCCTGTTCACGGGCAAGGCGGCGCAATACTTCAAGCATCTCTTCCTCGGGGATTTGGCGAATAATATCACCCGTCGAGGCTTCGTAGATAGTAACCACCTCGCGCCCGGATTCACGATCCAATCTGAAAGACAGGCCTTTGTTAATGGATTTCACAAACTCATTCATTTGCTCCACCATCTTGGCAAGTTGCTCCTCGTTAAGACGTTGGCGCTGTTTTGCTTGCGCCATGGCCGTCTCTGCCGATTCTTGCTGCCTTGCCCTGACCTGCTCAGAAAAGTGTTCAGATAATTTATCTGTACGCGAAACCGAGCGGCTGTTATCCCCTGAAAGCGAAACGCTTTTTGCATTATCGTTTTCTGAAGCAATTTTAGTGCCACTTTGTGAGCCGTAAGGCTGGATGTTCGATGCGTAGGATGGTATTTCCATAACAATCTCCCTTCCACCTTATAAGTAACATTTAAACCACAAGTTACTTACTAGCTCAATACCGCTCAAAGGGTTATCCCAATAAGCTCAGAGCTGCAGATGGTGACTGCTTCGCTTGCGCCAACACAGAGGTACTCGCCTGCTGCAATATTTGCGCCTTCGTCATCGCCGTGGTTTCACGAGCATAATCGGTATCACGGATACGGCTCTTAGACGCATTCACGTTTTCGTTAATGTTATCCAAGTTACTGATCGCATGACCGAAACGGTTCTGGAATGCACCCAATGAAGCGCGTTGGCTATCCACCGCCTTCAAAGCCCCATCCAGAATAGATACCGCTTCTTGCGAACCGGCCACGGTTGAAACGTTCACATCCGCCACCGTCACATTACGGCCAGCATCAAAACCGATTTCACCGCCCAGTCCACCACCAATGGTCACATCACCATTGACTTTTTGTGATGAAGCAAACAGTTGTAGCTTACCGTCTTCACCGACCGACGCTTTAACGTCTTCAGTTTGACCGTTGATGTAAGTCGCAAGCTCTTCTAAGTCGTCACCTTGTTTGGCATTAATGGTCACTTCACGTGCTTCACCCTGCTTATTAGTGTAGCTCAGGGTCAGATCGGTTGCTGCGCCGACACGCCAGTCTGCGGCCTTGCCTTCTTGAGCTCGATAGCTTTTTCCGCCCATAGCTTGAGTATCCGAGCGCATGCTGCCCATGCTGAGCATGACCGCTTCACCGTTATCCGCACCAATCTGGAATGACTTGGTTGCGAAGGTACCATTGAGCAGCTTGTTACCACCGAAAGAGGTGGTTTCTGCAATACGGTTCAGCTCATCATTCAGTGCGGTAATTTCTTCTTGAATCGCAACGCGTTCGGATTTGGAGTTCGAGCCGTTCGCAGATTGCAGTGACAAGTCACGCATACGTTGCAGAATGTTGGTCGTTTCATTCATCGCGCCTTCTGCGGTTTGAGCAATTGAAATACCATCGTTGGCGTTTTTCACCGCCATGTCCAAACCACGACTTTGCGATGTCAAACGGTTAGAAATTTGCAGACCTGCGGCATCGTCTCGGGCACTGTTGATTTTGTAGCCGGACGACAAACGCTCCATCGATTTCTGCATACCATCAGCAGCACCATTTAAATAGCGCTGAGCGGTCATGGCAGACACGTTCGTGTTTACATTAATTGCCATATTGATCTCCTTAGGCGGATAAGTTGGTAAACCTTGGTGTCTCTCACCTCACCTCGGTTTACCTCATTTCTCTCGTATCCTGTAACGGCGAGAAATAAATATCCTTTAGAGAAATTTCAGGCTTTTTTTCAAAAAAAGAAAATCCTCTCCACTTTCGTGAAGTTAGGCACTCATTAATGAAACTGGCTGCAATAAAAAATCCAGCCGAAGCTGGATTTTTTGGCGGTGTGGGGATTAACCCAACAGGCTGAGTGCGGCGTTTGGCGCTTGTTTGGCTTGAGCCAGCACAGAGCTTGATGCTTGAGACAGGATTTGCGATTTGGTGAGCGCTGTAGTCTCTTTCGCGAAATCGGTGTCTTTGATACGGCTCTTAGAAGCATTCACGTTTTCGTTAATGTTATCCAAGTTGCTGATAGCATGGTTGAAACGGTTCTGGAACGCACCCAGTTCAGCACGGTGACTATCTACATACTTCAGCGCAGAGTCGATAACTGCAACCGATTGTTGCGCGCCACCAACTGAAGTCACATCGATAGTGTCAACGGTTTCTGCTGTACCCGCTTGCATGTTCAGAGCACCCGCTAGACCACCAGAGAAGGCTACATCACCGGTGACTTTGTTGTTACCAGCAAAGATTTGTAGCTGACCTTTCTCGTTGACAGACGCTTTCACCATGTCGGTTTGACCGTTGATGTAAGTCGCCACTTCTTCGATATCATCGCCTTCTTTAGCGTTCACGGTAATGGTTTGATCATTGCCGTCGATGTCTTTCAGCGTGAAAGTGATGTCGTTCGCGCCCGCTTGTACTTTCCAGTCTTTGTCTTTGCCTTCTGTCGCGACATAGCTGGTACCACCCATCATGCGGTTATCACTACGCATGTCTTTCAAGGTCAGCATGACCGCTTCACCGTTGTCAGAACCGATCTGGAACGACTTGGTTGAGAAGGTACCGTTGAGCAGCTTGTTACCACCGAATGACGTGGTTTCTGCAATACGGTTCAGCTCATCATTCAGTGCGGTGATCTCTTCTTGGATTGCCACACGCTCAGATTTGGAGTTCGAGCCGTTCGCAGATTGCAGTGACAAGTCACGCATACGTTGCAGAATGTTGGTAGTTTCATTCATCGCGCCTTCTGCGGTTTGAGCAATTGAAATACCATCATTCGCGTTGCGTACTGCCACATCCAGACCGCGGCTTTGTACGTTCAAGCGGTTAGAGATTTGTAGGCCGGCAGCATCATCTTTAGCGCTATTGATTTTAAAGCCTGAAGATAGACGCTCCATTGAAGTTTGTTGTGCATTGGTTGCACCAGTCAAATAACGTTGAGCTGTCATTGCTGCTACGTTGGTATTTACATTCACTGCCATGGTGATTTCTCCAATTGATTTTCCGATGTATCCGGTTTCCGACGTCTCGGAAAACCAAAGTAGTTCTCTCAAAGTTACCTTTTATAACGGCGCATTTTTTAAATCCTTTAGGAAAAATTTTCGATTTTTTAAGAAAAAAGTTTGGTTGGCGATAAATTAGGCATCAAACACATAAAATGCACAAAAAGTGCACTTTGGCACTCAAGTTTTTTCTACCACGGACGATAAAGCGAGCTTGATCTTGAGTCAGACAAACAATGAGTTAGAGACAAAGTCGAGCAGGCAACGTTAATTACGCAGCAAAAACAGCACAAACTTCGGCTGGCGTTTCGCTTGAGCGAGCACAGAAGTGCTGACTTGCTGCAAAATTTGCTGCTTAATCATTTGCGTGGTTTCTTTGGCGTAATCCGCATCTTTAATCCGGCTGTTCGAGGCCGCTAGGTTTTCATGCACGTTATCGAGGTTACTGATCGCGTGTTGGAAACGATTTTGCATCGCCCCTAGCTCTGAGCGATGCCCATCGACATACTTGAGTGCCGTATCAATCACTGAGACGGCGCGTTGCGCACCGCCAGCACTGCTGATATCAAGATTATCCACCGCTTCATAACCCAATAAGTTCATTTGCAATTCGTTGGCTAAACTGCCACTGAACGATAGGGTTCCGGCAGTCTCTTTACCCGCGATGTACAACTGGAGTTGTCCCTTTTCATTCACGGACGCAGAGACTTTATCGGTTTGGCCATTGATGTAAGTCGCCAACTCTTCAATATCGTCTCCCTCTTTGGCTTGGATCTGAATGTTCTCATTCTCCCCTTGCGCATTGACGTAGCTGATATTGAGCTGTTGTTTACCTTTTGTAACTTGCCACTGTTTATCGGCTAGCGCAGCCGCAACATAGCTAAACCCGCCCATCTCCAAACTGTCTGATCGCATATTGCGCAGTGAAAGTTGTACGGCTTCACCACTGCTGGCACCAATTTGGAAACTGGCTTTCATAAATTGGCCATTGAGTAGCTTGCGCCCTGCAAAAGAGGTGGTTTCAGCGATTCGATTCAATTCATCGTTTAAAGCGGCCATTTCCTCTTGTAATGCGACTCTTTCGGCTGCACTGTTTGAACCGTTGGCCGATTGCAAAGAGAGGTCGCGCATGCGTTGCAATAGCTGAGTGGTTTCCTGCATCGCCCCTTCTGCCGTCTGCATGATCGAAATCCCATCGTTGGCATTGCGCACAGCAATGCCGAGGCCACGCATTTGCGTTTCCAAACGATTGGAGATCTGCAGCCCTGCCGCATCATCTTTGGCACTGTTGATTCGATTGCCAGAAGAGAGCCGCTCCAGAGACTGATTGAGCATCTCGGACGCAGAATTAAGATGTCGCTGTGCTACCAGCGCAGACACATTGGTATTTACCGTCATGGCCATGGCTGCTGCACTCCTTACACGATTGCTTACTTGTTCTTTTATCGGTGTAAAGTGAGTTTTCTTTAATCAAAAAACCGAGCACTAGGCTCGGCTTTGGCATGAAACATATGCAACGGTGTTGCATTATTGATTCTTGAGTGTCAGTTCCTGCAACATCACTTGCGACGGTGCAAAGAAATAAGCCCCGGTCACGGCTTTGGTAAAGCGTAGCAGTTGGTCTGTTTTGCCATCAGTGACACCGTACATGCTTTCCAGCATGGTTTTGAAATTATGCAGCGTGTGGCAGTACGCAATAAACAGTAGGCCGTGATCGCCGCTCACGCTGCCATACGGCAAGCTGTGGCGAACAATCTTCAACCCTTTACCTTCTTCTTTAATATCCACTCGCCCCACATGCGAAGCGGCAGGAACATTTTCTAGCTCGACAGAATCAGGCTTAGTACGACCAATCACTTTTTCTTGCGCCGCTAAGTTGAGACGATTCCACGCCGGCAAATTATGTACAAAGCGTTGTACCATCACATAGCTGCCTCCCGCAAAGTCGCCATCGGCCACTAACGCGACTTCCGCGCGTTTCTCTGCTTTCGGGTTTTCTGTGCCATCAATAAAGCCCGTCATGTCACGTGCGTCTAAATAACGGAAACCATAGGTTTCATCCACGATTTCAATATCTTGAGCGATGTCGCTAATCCCTTTACGTAGAGTATAAAACAGCAAATCGTGGCGCGTGGCGTGACAATGGATCAACACATCCACATCCGTGCTTGGCGCGTGAGTTTCGCCCTCACCCAGCTCAGGAAAATCAATCAGTTCTGGTGGCAACGCCATATCAAAATGGCTCCAAAAACCTTTGCTGAACGCGACAGAAACCGTCAGCTCGGCTCCCGGCTGATTTTGATTGATTTCCTCAACTAACGCAGGCAAAGCCTTAAGCGCTTGCAAAACATGGGCGTGGTTCTGACGAACTTTCAGTAGTGTGTACAGGGCAAACGGGCCAGCTTCTGGCAAGATTGCGGTCTGTGACTTAAACATAACGAATCCTCACTTTTCGGTTTTGCTCAGTGTAATAAAAAGAAAAATCATCGCGTTGATGATGATCATGCCTTATCCAACGCGGGGGCTTTTAAACTGTCGCGCACATGGCGACTCTGCACGAGGTAAATGCCAAACCACAGTAATAAGAGTAGGGTCAATGCGTTGGCCCAGTGAAAAGCCCCCTGCTGCAAGTAAACGTGAAAAGCCGTTTGCACAAATTGGCCTATCACAACGAATAAAGAAATCGCACGACCTTGCGCGACAATCTGATTGACCCATTGCCGCTGCGAACTGCGTAACGTGATGAGCCACATTAAGGCAAGAGCCGGAGCCCCCATCGCAAGTCCAACATACAACAAAGAGTGATCGGGATAGATCAATGAGAGCAAATGGGAACCTTGTTCGCGGCTCACCCCCGCCATCACAAACATGACCCAAGCTCGATTAAGAAACAGCCATCCTAGCCATAGCCATATCGGTGCTTTTAAAAATCCTTGACTATCATACTGTTCAATCGAATAACGCACGGTTTTCTCAACTCATAAAACACAGGCTGTTCACTCTAGCGCAATTCCCCTAAATGACCACTGCTTATTCTTAGCTCGCCCCATTTTTTACCCTGCGCTCACATGCTAGTCTTAGTCCTAAGCTTTTTAAAACGTATAGATTAATGAAAAACACGACTCTCATTCCGTCAGAACAAACCCAGCAAGAGGCGTTAAAAATTGCGAAAGCGACTCAGCGCCCCGGACAAACCAAAGAGCAAACTAAGCTCATCACTCAAGGTATCGAAAAAGGGATTGCTTTATACAAAAAGCAGCAGAAAGAGAAACACCGGCAGGCAGATAAGCTGCGTAAAAAAGCGTTAAAAGCCAAGCAATCTTCGACAGAGGAAATCCACGAAGCGGATGACTATGCAGCCGAACTCGGCGATGAATCTCATACCAGTCAAGCCAAACTCGCATGGGTATTATTAGCACTCAGTTGGCTAGGTTTTATCAGTTACTGGTTGTGGCAAAACAGCTGACGCACCAAGCCGCATGATGTGCCAAGCCGCATGATGTGGAAAATGAAAAAGCCAGCGATGCTGGCTTTAAGCACAAAACCCTAAGCTTGCCGCAATGTCTTTTTTGCGTTCGGTGACCCATTGGCTGTCAAAGGGACCCCAGTCAGAAAGCTGGTAGTAGCCATCATTGTGTCGGCGGCCATCTTGCACGAAGTTCAGTTCAATACCGATACCCGGCATGGCTTTGATGACATCTTGGATAGTACGACGAGGCCAGCCCGTCTTTTCAATCAGTTTAGGGACATTGGGTCGCTCAAGGCTCTCCACAAGCAAAGCTAAATATAAGCGCCTTGCGAATACAGGACTCAGTTCCATTGATACCTCCTAAAGTATGCTGTGCTCATTATTTCCGTTTTACTGTGTGATGTGTTGCGTTTGATCAATAACTTGCCAATCGATTTACTTTAGTAGGCTATTTTTTCCGTGCGTGAAATATCTACATCACACTTTTGTCTCGGCCGAACCTTCCTGTTAGGATTGAACGCACAATAAGCAAGGTTGCCCTAAGCTCAACACCATGAAGCAACCCATTCAGGCCTTCAATAAAACCCATTTAAGGATAAACATGACGATCACTTTGTATGGCATTCCGAACTGCGACACCATGAAAAAAGCCCGTAAATGGCTAGAACAATCGGGCGTCGCCTACCAGTTTCATGACTATCGCAAAGAGGGCATTACCCCAGAATTGGTGGCTGGATTTTGTAGCCAATTAGGTTGGGAACAAGTACTCAATAAGCGCGGCACAACCTTTCGCCAACTGAGTGATGAGCAAAAAGCCACTTTGAATGCCGACAATGCCGTGGCATTGTTAGTAGAACATCCGGCGATGATTAAGCGCCCTATTTTACAACGTCAAGATGAACTGCATCTTGGCTTTAGCGATGCCCAGTATCGCGCTCTTTTTTCTTAAGCGTTTTGATTAATACAAGGAATTTCAAGGATGACAGATAGCCCTGTACTGGCTCTGGCAAAAGATCTGATTAGCCGACAATCCGTTACTCCTGCCGACGCAGGATGTCAGGATCTGATGATTGAGCGCTTAAAAGCGCTGGGTTTCGAAATTGAAAGCATGGTGTTTGAAGACACCACCAACTTCTGGGCTCGCCGCGGCACGCAATCTCCACTGTTTGTTTTTGCCGGTCATACCGATGTGGTGCCTGCCGGCCCTCTGGCGCAGTGGCACACTCCTCCTTTTGAGCCGACTGTGATTGATGGTTTCCTGCATGGGCGTGGCGCAGCAGATATGAAAGGCTCGCTGGCTTGTATGATTGTGGCGGTAGAGCGTTTTATTGCCGAACATCCCGATCATCAAGGCTCAATCGGTTTTTTGATCACTTCTGATGAAGAAGGCCCCTTTATCAACGGTACCGTCCGTGTCGTAGAAACGCTAATGGCACGTAACGAACTGATCGATATGTGTATCGTCGGTGAGCCGTCCAGTACCCTAGCCGTAGGCGATGTGGTGAAAAATGGCCGTCGTGGCTCCATCACGGGGGATTTGAAGGTAAAAGGCACTCAAGGCCATGTTGCTTATCCGCATCTGGCTAATAATCCCGTGCATAAAGCGCTCCCCGCATTGGCCGAACTCGCCGCCACCCAATGGGATGAAGGTAACGCCTATTTCCCCCCCACCAGCTTTCAAATTCCTAACCTGCAAGCGGGTACTGGCACATCGAATGTCATCCCCGGTGAATTTGATGTGCAGTTTAACTTCCGCTTTAGTACAGAGCTCACCGATGAAGAGATCAAACGCCGCGTACATTCGGTCTTGGATGCTCACGGGCTCGATTACGATGTGAAATGGACTCTCAGCGGCCAACCCTTCCTGACCGATACGGGCGAACTACTGGCCGCAGTAGTCGCGGCAGTAGAGGAAGTAAACCATCAAGCTCCTGCGTTATTGACGACAGGCGGAACATCCGATGGTCGCTTCATTGCCCAAATGGGAGCACAAGTGGTTGAGCTCGGTCCCGTCAATGCCACCATTCACAAGGTAAACGAGTGTGTACGTATTGCGGATTTAGAGAAATTGACCGATATGTATCAAAAAACCTTAAATCATCTTTTAGGCTAACTATGACCCCAGAGCAGCTAACCGGGCAAACCGACACACATTTGATCTCCGTGATGGTCGGACAAAAAGCGTTTCAAGTGCATCCGCAAGTGAGTGCGGATCTTTTAGCACTCAAGCAAGCGGCGCAAGATGCAGGGTTTAATCTTTGTATCGCCAGTGGTTTTCGCTCCTTTGAACGCCAACTGGCGATCTGGAACCAGAAAATGCTCGGTCAAAAACCGCTGCTCGATGAACATAGCCAGCCATTGCATAGCAACACACTGAGTGAAGCTGAAAAAGTGTTAGCCATATTACTCTGGTCAGCCTTGCCGGGCGCAAGTCGTCACCATTGGGGAACGGATTTTGATGTGTATGACCGCGATGCTTTACCAGAGAACACCAGTCTGCTGCTTGAACCGTGGGAATATCTTGAAGGGCATCAAAGTGAGTTCTCTCAATGGCTAAACGCACATCTGGCTCAATTTGGTTTTTTCCTACCCTATCAGCATGGTCAAGGCATTGGCTTTGAACCTTGGCATATCAGTCATAAACAGACTGCGCAGCAATGCTTAGCAGCACTGAGTGAGCCCCTATTGCTTGAGCAGCTCTCTGCCGTAGCGATGGAAGGAAAAACGACAGTCCAAGCGCTGTTGCCGGAGATTTATCAACGCTTCATCACGAATATTTGTGAGGTATAACATGGAGATACTGTTTAACCCTTGGGTGATCTCGTTGATTGTGGTCGCCGTGATTGTCGGGAATATTGCCGCGCTTAAATACACCGCCAACATGAAATTTGGACAAATGGATAAAAAAAGCGAACTTGATCGGCTGAATGAACTGGATCAGAAGAGATATCCGCGCTCACCCAAAGGCACGGATACCCCCTCTGAACCTAAAGATAACGGGTAACGACAAATCGCAAAACAATGACTACCGCTAAAAGCGGTGGTTTAGGGATGACAATAAAAACAAAGGGATGCCTTGGCATCCCTTCTTTTTCATTACTTCTTATCCACCACTGCTGAGAGCACTGGCACCATCTCTTTCAACAGCGCTTCGTTGACCGGTTTACCCGCTGAGTCGGTCACGTTAATCGACGTACGGTTACCCAAGTCACCAAAGAGGAAGGTGTAAGTCCCTGATTTAAGCTCAATCGGTTTGACCCCAACCTGTTGCCAGAATTCATCATCTGGTGCAGCGTATTTGGCTTTAACCGTGCCTTGTGACTGGTTACGCTCTTCAATAGTAAAGCCCATTTTGGGCAGTAACTCTGGCAAACGTTGCCACAGTACATCGTACGGCGTACGCGCAATGATCACAGGGAATCCACTGCGATCTGAGCCCATGGTAATCGGAATTTGCTTAACCAGCTCTTGAGCACGGCGCGCCGCTTCCGCACGCACATCGGAGTCGTAACGAGTCGTGACCAAGTTGGTCATAAAGGCGTTGTAACGCTCTTTATTGGTGGTACTGACCATTTGCACTTGACCATTTTCACGCCAACCAATCAGCGAAATTTTAAAGCCATAACGATTATTGGTTTCCACCATCGACATTAAGTAGCGGCTACCAATCGTCACATCTTCATCTTCTGATACCCAATCGACCCAGTCCGTTTCCACCATAGAATCGGTTTGCTTACGAAGAGGGATTTTGCGCTCCGCAATCATTTTCAGTGCGGTATCCCACACTTTTTGCGCTTCATCTTGGCGCAACATCCATAAGGTCACTTCGCCATTTTGACGTTCTGCGCGAGCACCTGGGATAAGTTCCAACACTTGTTGTGGCGGACGAATATCGACCACATTGCCCACGCCACCATGAAACGCGCCCTGCGGAATATCATAGTTAGGGTAAAACTGCGGAGTGGCACCTTGTGGCAATACCCAAGGCTTAAATTCTGTGGTTTCGAGATAGTCGAAATCGTCTTTGGCTTGGCGTCGTTGCGTGGGGCTGCTGGAGCAAGCACTTAAAACCAAAACAGCCAGTGAACCGAGAACTAGCTGGCGAGAAAACTTCATTGAAACTCCTAAAAATTGCCGGGGTCATGATACCCCGGCATTGTAATGGATCGCGCCTTAATAAATACAGGCTTCAGACAGGGCTTGGGCAACGATTGGACGTGCTGGTTCCGAAAGTTGCGTCAAAGGTAGACGCAGATCACCATTTGCAATCAATCCCATCTTATGGGCTGCCCATTTCACTGGAATTGGGCTCGATTCGATAAACAGATTTTTATGCAGAGTCATCAAGCGTTGGTTGATGATCGCCGCTTCGTCAAACTTACCATCCAGCGCCAAATGCATCATCTTCGCCATGTCGGCAGCAGCGATATTGTTGGTCACTGAAATCACACCTTGCCCCCCGAGTTTAACGAACTCAAGGCCTGTGGCATCATCACCACTGAGTAGGACAAAACCTTCTTTACACATCTCACGGTGCTTCGCAACACGGCTTAAATCACCGGTCGCATCTTTCAGTGCGACAATGTTCTTGATTTCAGATAAACGGGCAACAGTTTCTGGACGCATATCCACAGCGGTACGTCCCGGCACGTTGTACAAAATCACGGGAATATCGGTTTCTTGCGCAATCGCGTTGTAGTGCAGGAACAGACCTTCTTGGGTCGGCTTATTGTAATAAGGCGTGACACTCAAATACCCTGCAATACCTGTGTTGTTCAGCAGGCGGCTAAAAGTGACCGCTTCATGGGTCGCATTTGCGCCTGTTCCAGCAATAATAGGCAGACGACCTTCAGCGAACTCTACCGTTTTTGCTACTACTTTCACGTGTTCTTCGACCGTTAGCGTCGCGGATTCACCGGTGGTGCCAACGGAAACAATCGCATCGGTTCCTGCATCAACATGGAAATCGACCAGCTTTTTCAGGCTGATATAATCGACTTCACCGTCCGGAGTAAATGGGGTAATTAACGCAACGATACTTCCTGAAAACATGTCTATCTCCCTAATCTGATACTCTCAGCATGGTAATGCATGGCGCTAAAAAAAGACAAGCGGAGAAATGGGCTTAAATCACCATGCGGATGAATATTGATAAGATACCCTCAATAAATGGCGGGCAAGACGAGTGACCTTTATACACGGCACTTCGTCGTGGGTGTCAAACTGTGGTCATTTTCAGGGTGAGCGCACGGAAAAACGCACTTGGTCACGCTTTTTCTCTAGTTTAACTGTGTTAACATGCCCCAAAAATCATCTCTAAAGTGACAGTATGACTCAGCATCTTGTGATCACCGCCGTGGGCACTGACAGACCCGGCATTTGTAACGAAGTGGTTCGATTAGTGACCCAAGCGGGTTGCAACATTATTGATAGCCGCATCGCTCTGTTTGGAAAAGAATTTACACTTTTGATGTTAATTTCTGGCTCCCCAAGCAACATTACTCGCGTCGAAACCACGTTACCTTTGCTTGGCCAACAGCATGATCTGATCACCATGATGAAACGTACATCACCTCATGATCATCAAACCCACGCTTATACCGTGGAAGTGTACGTAGAGTCTGACGATAAACTGGGACTGACCGAAAAGTTCACCCAATTTTTCGCACAGCGCCAAATCGGTATGGCATCACTAAGCGCACAAACCATCAGCAAAGACAAACTGCACAGTGAGCAAAATCAGTTCCACATCGCCATCTGCGCGCGAGTGGACTCAGGTTGTAACCTCATGCAGTTGCAAGAAGAGTTTGATGCCTTATGTACAGCACTTGATGTTCAGGGTTCACTTAACTTTATAAAAAACAGTCAGTAATCAAAGGGATCATTATGAATACGCTTACTGCTGGAACTCCAGCTCCCGCTTTCTCTTTACCAGATCAAAATGGCAATCTTGTAACGCTTGCGGATTTTGCAGGCAAAAAAGTTCTGCTCTACTTTTACCCCAAAGCCATGACGCCAGGCTGCACAGTGCAGGCACAAGGACTACGCGATATTCAAGCGGAGCTGCAAGGACACAATGTGGTAGTGCTGGGGGTGAGTACCGACCCCGTGAAGCGATTAGGCAAGTTCATTGAGCGTGATAATCTCAACTTCTCACTGTTATCAGATGAAGATCACCAAGTGGCTGAACAGTTTGGCGTATGGGGTGAGAAAAAGTTCATGGGTAAAATCTTTGATGGCTTACATCGCATCAGCTTTTTGATCAATGAACAAGGTGTGATTGAGCAAGTCTTTGATAAGTTTAAAACCAGCAATCACCATGAAGTGGTACTGGCTTATCTGAGCGGCAAATAATCGGTAGAAATGCCGATTTTAGTCCGTTTAAATACAGAAAAGATTAAGGCCAGTCATTGACTGGCCTTATTATTGGCATGCGAAATGCATAGGTCAAAACGCTACACAATAAAGGTATTGAGGAGTTTGCCTTGCTCGCGCACGTTTTCGGTTTGTACTTCCATGGCCACACTCGCCGCTTGAGCCGAATCAGCCACCTGAGTCGAGAGGTCTTTAATCTTCACCGTATTGGTGTTGATCTCCTCGGCAACGAGACTTTGCTCTTCCGCTGCAGAAGCAATCTGCATGTTCATATCACTGATCCGTTGGATAGCGCTACGAATCCGTTGCAGAGATTCATTAGCAAGCTGCGCCTTCTGCACAGCATCATCCGCCGTGTACTTACTCTCATTCATAGCAACAGAAACCGCACTCGCACCGCTTTGTAACTGTTCGATCATATTGCGAATTTCCGTGGTCGATTGTTGCGTACGCTGCGCCAACGTCCGAACTTCATCGGCAACCACCGCAAAACCTCGACCCGATTCCCCCGCGCGCGCGGCTTCAATCGCCGCATTAAGTGCCAGCAAGTTGGTTTGATCAGCAATATCGTTAATGACTTTCAAAATGGTTTCGATATTTCCGGTCGCCACTTCTAGTCCTTTGACCTCTTCTACCGCTTGTTCGATACGAGCAGAAAGCGCATCAATCGATCGCGTGGTATCACTCACCACTTTACTGCCATCTTGTGAAGCTTCATCAGCCTCGTGAGCCGCAGCCGCTGCTCCTTGCGCGTTATTCGCTACTTCTGTCGCCGTTACCGCCATCTCATGCATTGCCGTCGCGAGCTGCTCCAACTCTTGCAACTGCTGCGCCATGGCACTGGCCGACTCATGCGCACCCAGTACCGTTTGCTCGGTACCATGCATGATTTCCGCGCCAATCCCTTTTAGGTGTTGGATACGTTTTTGCAACGTTTCGCAGAACACGTTGAAATCCTTCGCCAATATTGCAAATTCCATATCGGTGTTGGTGTCCAAACGTTTAGTTAAATCCCCTTGACCTGAAGCTACATCTTCAATGGCTCGACTCAGCGCACCCAGAGGCTTCATCAGCACTTTAATTAGGAAGCTTAAGCCAATGATACTGAGCAATACGCCAATAACGGTATAAATCAATGAGCTGTGGCGTAAATCATCCACCATCGCAAACGCGATAGATTCATCCACCACAGCGCCGATATACCAACTCTCAGATGGCACTTGGGCAAATTTAACCAGATAGTATTTACCGTCCAGCTCAATCCGTTGGGTTCCTTCTTTCAGATCGACATTCGGTAAAAACTGACTGAATTTTTCGCCATTGTTTTCCGCATTCGGGTGAGCAATAGTAACGCCGTCTTTCGTCGTGATGAATAGGTAACCCGCATCAAACAGATTTACAGAGTTAACCAATTGCGCCAATTGAGTCAGCTCTACGTCATAGAACATAGCACCGACAAAGTTACTCTGTTGATAAACTGGCGTACCGATAGAGATGATGATTTTCTTGGTCGAGATATCGACATAAGGCTCGGTGACCACTAGCTTTCTTTCACGCTTAGCATCCACATACCAAGGACGCTTACGTGGGTCGTAATCTGCGTTTGGCTCCCAACCATCATCATTTTCCACCACGGTCGCATCAGATTCATAGCCAAGACCAATCGCTAAAAAGCTCCCTTTTAGGTTGGGAGATTCTAAAACACTCTTAGCAAATGCTTTGTTGGTTGGATCAAGCTGTAAAATCTCAGTGGTCGACTGCGCTAATCCCTTTTTACTGGCAAGATCTGACTCAATTGTGTTTTTGACCCCTTTCACCATCTCCATCAAGCTATCTTGAACGAGTGACTCAATCTCCTCACGAACGGTGGAGAGCTGTTGGAATGACAGCAGTGCAATAACACAGAGTAGTAATGCCGATGAAGCGGCAACGATCTTCTGACTAAACCTCATAATGTCCGATCCTTCTGTTCTGGGTCCTTGATTTGCCCATTTGCGATAAATAGTGTTGATTAAATTGGTTTTGTTATAGGAGCTATATCGCCAACTCTCTCTACAAACTTTAGTCTGAAATTTTCGTTTTGGACTCAATGACAATAAAAAACCAGCAAAATGCTGGTTTTTTGTTCACCACTAGGCCTCTTTAGGAAGCGGGCTCTTCATCAATACTTGGTAAGGCTTTCCACACCGCCTTAACGAGAGTGGCTAATGGGATCGCAAAAAACACGCCCCAGAAGCCCCATAATCCGCCAAATACGAGTACCGCAATAATGATCGCAACCGGGTGTAGGTTCACCGCTTCAGAGAAAAGTACGGGCACTAAAACGTTACCGTCCAAAGCCTGAATAATGCCGTAAGCAATCAACAAGGTGTAAAACTGCGGGGTCAGCCCCCATTGGAACAAGGCCACAATCGCAACAGGTACGGTTACAGCTGCAGCGCCGATATAAGGGATCAATACCGAAAGCCCGACCGCGACTGCCAGCAATACGGAATAACGCAGATCTAAAATCGCGAACGTGATGTAACTGACTGTGCCGACGATAACAATCTCCAGCACTTTGCCACGAATGTAGTTGGAGATTTGTTGGTTCATCTCTTCCCAAACTTTATTCGCCAACTTGCGGTTACGCGGCAAAATGCCACTCGCCATCCGCAGCATCTCTTGTTTATCTTTCAACAAGAAGAACACTAATAGAGGCACCAAAATCAGATAAACCCCTAACGTGGCTAAGCTGACCAGAGACGCAAGAGAACCTTTTACCACCGATTCGCCCATGCCTAGCACTTTGTTTTTCGCATTACCGATTACCGATTCGACAATCTCTAGATGTGCCAATTCCGGATAACGTTCAGGCAAACTGGTGATGAATTTCTGCGTACCATTGTACATATTCGGCACGTCGTTAATTAAATTCCCCACCTGCTTCCAAATCGTTGGCACCAAACCAAACACCGCCAAAATCATCAAGCCAGTGAACACCGTAATCACAATGATCACCGCTAAGGTGCGCGGAATTCGTAATCGACGCAGCTGCGTAACGGGCCACTCAAGCAGATAGGCGAGTACAATTGCCACCAATAAAGGGGCAATCAAATGACCAAAGAAGTAGATGGTGATAAAACCAAACAACAAAATCGCCACCAAGCTGGCAGCGTGTGGATCGGAGAAGCGTCGCTTATACCAACGACTGACCATTTCAAACATTAAACGAAGTCTCCTTACTAACCTTGAGCGAACAGTGATCGTGATTTAGAGTGCGCTGACAATCCAGCGGCTGTTGAGCAATATACTTTTCAATGTCACGTTGTGAGGCGGGATCGGCAATCAAAATGGTCAGCGATTCACCGGGCG
The DNA here is from genome assembly GCF_035615595.1 of Vibrio sp. R-1. NCBI lineage: Bacteria > Pseudomonadati > Pseudomonadota > Gammaproteobacteria > Vibrionales > Vibrionaceae > Vibrio > Vibrio sp. R-1. The sequence goes on from NZ_WPDC01000024.1 coordinate 36,946, forward strand.
ATAGAGCTGCCGCGGCTCGTTTAACCAGTAGTAACGTCATAGGGCAACGCTGCTCCCGCAAATCGAGAATAATCGGTTCCATTCTGCCGCTTAATCCTTAATATAGGTGGCACATTGTATCGGCTTTCGTTCAGGGTTACACCTAATTGGCGTTAATGGGTGGTCGATTTTGACAGGAAATTCACTGCTCGAACGCCAAATCAAGAAACCAATAGACATCGGATATGTCTTACAGGCAGATAAACTCGGAGTATGCACCGCCATTATGAAATTCTTCCCGACACGTATCCTGTTATGTCTATGCATTGCAGCGCCATGTCTTCCTGCCATTGCACAAAATGATCCTATCGAATTGCCGGATATTGGCACGGTAGCGGGCTCGACGCTGACCATAGATCAAGAACTGATTTATGGCGATGCTTATATGCGTATGCTGCGCAATAACCAACCTGTGATTAACGATCCTGTGCTCAATGAGTACATTGATAATTTAGGACATCGTTTAGTCGCCAGCGCCAACGATGTCAAAACGCCGTTCACCTTTTTTATGATCCGCGATCGTAACATCAACGCTTTTGCCTTTTTTGGTGGTTACGTCGCCTTGCACTCTGGGTTGTTCCTTCATGCGCAAAATGAAAGTGAGTTAGCGTCGGTCATGGCGCATGAAATTGCTCACGTCACCCAACGCCACCTTGCGCGCAGCATGGAAGAACAAGCACGTCGCTCTCCCGCGACAATCGCAGCGCTTGCCGGTTCATTACTGCTGGCGATTGCCGCCCCAGAAGCAGGAATTGCGGCGATCAACGCCACCATGGCGGGCAGCATCCAAGGCCAGATTAACTACACACGCAGCAATGAAAAAGAAGCGGATCGATTTGGTATCGCGACCTTAGCCAAAGCCGGATTTGACGCAAACGCCATGCCGCAATTTTTCACTCGCCTTGCTGATGAATATCGCTACGCCAGTAAGCCGCCCCCTATGCTGCTGACTCACCCACTGCCAGAAGACCGGATTACCGATAGCCGTGAGCGGGCCAGACAATATCCGCCACTCAAACTTGCTCCACACTTGGATTATCATTTGGCGCGCGCACGGATCATCGCTCGTTATGCAGGCATTGATGCCGACGCAGCATTGGATTGGTTTGCTCGCAGTGAGAAAAAAATCGACGCCACCCTACAGCCGTCTATCCAGTACGGCAAAGCCTTGGTCTATCTCGATCTCAAACAGTTCGATAAAGCAGAGCCTCTGTTGACCCAGCTAGTTAAAGAACAACCGGACAATCATTTTTATCTCGATGCGATCAGCGATTTGTATATTGAGCTCAAGCAAGCCGATAAAGCACAAAGCTTGTTAGAAAAGGCGCTCAAGCAGACGCCAAATAACTCAGTGCTGACCATTAACTATGCGAACGTGCTGCTCAAGCAAGATAAGTTCACCGATGCCATTCGAATCTTGCAACGTTACACCCATGACAATCCTAATGACATCAATGGTTGGCAACTGCTGTCTGAAGCCAATAGCCGTTTAGGCAACAGTGCGGAAGACTTAGCGGCACGCGGTGAAATCATGGCGCTGCAAGCAAACTGGAACAAAGCGATTCAGTTTTATACCCAAGCCAGTCAGTTGGTGGAATTGGGTAGCTTGGCGCAAGCCCGTTACGATGCGCGGATTGACCAGTTAATGGTGCAACGCGAGCGCTTTTTATCCCTCCAATAATAAATCTGATACAGGAGAAGTTATGTCAGTCGTGATTTATCACAATCCTAAATGCTCCAAAAGCCGTGAAACGTTAGCCTTACTCGAAAACCAAGGCATTGCACCGCAAGTGATTAAGTATTTAGAAACCTCACCTTCGGTGGAAGAACTCAAGCGTCTCTACCAACAATTGGGGCTGAATGAAGTGCGTGCCATGATGCGCTGCAAAGAAGAGCTGTATAAAGAGCTCAATTTAGGGGATAGCCAATTGAGCGATGATGCGCTGTTTGCCGCAATGGCGGAACACCCGAAACTGATTGAGCGCCCGATTGTGGTGTGCAACGGTCAAGCTCGTCATGGCCGACCACCAGAACAAGTGCTTGAAATTCTATGATTTCGATAGTGGTGCTCTACTACAGCCGTCACGGTAGTACGCAAGCATTGGCACGCCAAATTGCCCGCGGCGTGGAATCCGTAGAAGGTTGCCAAGCCTTGCTGCGAACCGTAGCAGAGCTTGATGGCACGGCAAGCGACAGCGATCCTTACCTTAGCCTTGATGAGTTGAAACAGTGTGACGGCTTAGCGTTTGGCAGCCCAGTTTGGTTTGGCAATATGGCCGCGCCATTAAAACATTTTTGGGATCAAACCACGCCACTTTGGCTGAGTGGCGCGCTGATTGATAAACCAGCTTGCGTGTTCACGTCTTCATCAACCTTACATGGTGGGCAGGAAACAACCCAGCAGAGTATGATGCTACCTTTGCTGCATCATGGCATGTTGATTTTAGGGATACCTTATTCCGAGCCAGCCTTGCACACCACCCAATCCGGCGGTACACCGTATGGTGCAAGCCATGTCCATCAACAAAAAACACTCTCTAGTGAAGAGGCGGAGCTGGCACGCCAGCTAGGAAAGCGCCTGGCTCATGTGGCCAAACAGTTAAAGGGATAACAATGACCACCTCCAGTATTGCAATGCAACCTCGGACCGCGTTTTATCGCTGGCTGGCACTGAGTGCCAACCTCGCTCTGTTGGTTTGGATCCTATTATGGCAACTCACGTTGTCACCACATCCTCATCTTAATCCTACCGCGCTCGCGATAGGCTGGGTCATTCCACTGCTACTGCCTCTGTTTGGCATTCTCAAAGGCAAACCTTATACCCATGCTTGGGCAAACTTTGTTTTAATGCTCTATTTCTTGCATGCTTTGACCTTGCTGTATGTGGATGGCGGGGAGCGTTGGTTAGCCTTGGTTGAGCTGCTACTGACTTTTGCGGCATTTATCGGCAATACCCTTTATGCGCGCTTACGTGGTAAGGAGTTAGGATTAAAGCTGACCAAGCTTTCTGAAGTGGAAAAGCAAGAAAAAGCCCATTTTGACCACCAATGATCTTTTTGCCTATCGGTGACCCATTGCTTGGCTGAGTGCGCATGAAAGCCACTTGGAAAGTAATAATCGAAATAAAAATAGCGCCTTTTTCGGCGCTATTTTTTGCTTTGATTTATCCCCTACTTTCCTGACAACTCAAGTCATTTGGGGCTATCTCCTCAAGGCATTAACCTTGCCAAGAGAAATAGAGAGTTTTAGGTTGAACAGGTTGTGGCTGAGCAGCTGCGTTATTTGGGTTGCTCGGATCTACCGGCATTTCTGACGCACTATTTTCCAGCGAACTATTTTCCAGCAAATTATTGTCTGCAGAGACGGGCTCTTCTGGCGGCATCTCCATCAATACTGCCTGCCCCATGCGTACCACTTCATTAGTGAACTCTTCCACACTGGCCAATAAATGCACGTTAAAGGTCACTTGAGTACCTTGAACCTTCAAAATATCCAGCGAAGCAACTGAGCTTAAGCGCTTGAGTTTATTCTCAACCACAAAGAAATCCTGCGCGCTATCGAGTGGGCTAAATTGCGCCAATACCGATTGCGAGGATTCACTGCTTACTACAACCGCGCTTTTACGCGCGTAGTAATCACTGATTTCATCAATCATCTCGGTGACCGCTTGCTCACCCGAGGCTTGACCTGAGATAGGCGCTTTCGGTTGACTCACCATGGTGTTAGCCAACTGATCAAACAGAGTCCAACGCAGTTCAGAGCCTTGAGCGCGCACAACCAGAACCGCATCGGTCGGATAACGTTGACTTGCGATGCTGATCGGGTTGATAAAACCGCCCCATAAATCGGAGACCTGCACACCGGTTACATCATCAAAATCACCAACCGGAACCGTTAAGGGTAAGCCGCGAACACGGGCGCGAGCTTTCATTTGGTTCAGTAACGGCGTATCTGCATGTTCCCAACTCACGCTGCGATCGTAGTTGGCTTCTTCCACCAGCCATACCAGCAAGTTACTGCGGCTTTCTGGCCAGAAGGGTAACTGAGCTTGACTTAACAGTGAGCGAATGTGCTGCGCACTGAATTGCAAACGCATCACCGACTGAGCCCCCTCTTGTTGAGTGCTGATCTGGGTGATGTACTGGTTACTCTGACGCAAAGCTTTTTGCACAGCACCATTTTTGAGCGCATCTTGGCTACCAGTAGCGCGGACAATTACTTCTTCCATACCACGGACACGCGCCGCCGCATCAGCGTTACTTTGCTGCGGATCGACCGCAACTTCTGCCTGATACAAGTTGACTCGAGTGAGGGCGAAGGCGGGAAACGTGAGCAATCCCATCATCAACACAGCTAAATAGCGCATACCATACCTACATTCTGTTTACTGAACGACGATGATAAGCAACTATCTAAAGTTCAGCAAGGCGAGAGGTTACAGGAGTGCGTCAGAATTTGTGCGACGCGATCCACGTCGTTTTTAAACATAGCCTATAATCCTGTCAATTTTTGATCTTTTTCCGCTCGCAATCGATTGCAGAAGTGATAGAATCCCGCGAATTTTTATTTAGCTCAGGGAAAATACGATGAAAAATGCCATACAAGGCGCACAAATGCTGTTTGTCGCATTCGGCGCGTTGGTTCTGGTCCCGCTTCTGACCGGACTCGATCCAAACGTTGCACTGTTCGGTGCTGGTTTAGGAACACTGCTTTTCCAATTGATCACCCGCCGCTCTGTCCCCATTTTCCTCGCCTCTTCTTTTGCTTTTATCGCACCTATTATGTTCGGCATCCAAACCTGGGGCATTCCTGCCACTATGGGTGGCTTGATGGCCGCTGGTGCGGTGTATATCGTACTCGGTGGCATTATTAAGGTGCGTGGTGTAGCCATCATCCACAAACTGCTGCCTCCTGTCGTTGTCGGTCCTGTGATTATGGTGATTGGTCTGGGACTTGCGCCAGCCGCCGTGAACATGGCACTGGGCAAAACGGGGGATGGCTCCGTACAACTCGTCGATCCACAAGCCGCACTCTGGATTTCTTGTATTTCACTTTTGGTCACAGTGGTATTCAGTGTCTTCGCTAAAGGCTTTTTTAAGCTAGTTCCTATCCTCGCGGGCATTGTCAGCGGCTATGCACTCTCACTGGTAATGGGTGTCGTCAGCTTTGCGGCGGTGGAACAAGCCGCTTGGCTTGCGTTACCCAACTTCACTTTCCCTGAATTTAACATCAACGCCATCCTGTTTATGATCCCAGTCGCGATTGCTCCTGCGGTCGAACACGTAGGCGATATGCTGGCTATCTCAAATGTGACCAACAAAGATTACCTAAAAAAACCGGGCTTACACCGCACTATCGCTGGTGACGGGGTCGCGACCATGGCCGCAACCATGCTTGGCGCGCCACCCAACACCACATACAGTGAAGTGACTGGTGCCGTGATGCTGACTCGTGCATTTAACCCAGCGATCATGACTTGGGCGGCCATCACGGCCATCGTACTTGCTTTGGTGGGCAAACTCGGTGCACTGCTGCAAACCATTCCGGTTCCGGTCATGGGCGGCATCATGATTCTACTGTTTGGATCCATCGCCACCGTCGGTTTGAATACGCTGATCAAAAACCAAGTGGATCTGCACAAATCACGCAATCTGGTGATTGTGGCCGTCACTCTGGTCTTTGGTATTGGTGGTATGGCATTCGGCGTGGGTGACTTTAGCCTGCAAGGCGTGAGCTTGTGCGGTATCGTCGCCATTGTGCTCAACCTCGTTCTGCCAAACGACTTAGGTGAAAACCACGTAGTGGACAATGCACAGATGGAAGAAGAAGCACGCCATTAATCTTCGCTAACTTCTCACCACTTCTAGAATCAACGGCCTCCCTTTGAGGCCGTTTTTACAGGGGTATCGATTAATTCTCCTCTTGGCACAAATCCGCAAACTGGCCACGGGTTAAGCGCGCGAGATCTTGCGGTGATAACTCAATTTCTAAACCACGTTTACCTGCACTGACACAAATCGTCGCTTGGCTTTGCGCACTTTGATGAATAAAGGTTGGCAGCGCTTTTTTCTGGCCGAGAGGACTTATCCCCCCCACCACATAACCTGTGGTTTTCTCAGCAATCTCTGGTTTGGCCATCTCGGCTTTTTTGGCTTTGGCCGCTTTGGCCGCGAGCTTTAAATTCAGTTTGTGATCGACAGGAATAATCGCTACCGCGAGATTTTTTTCCTCGCCATTCATACAAAACAGTAAGGTTTTGAATACGCGCTTAGGATCTTGACCGAGCGCCTGCGCCGCTTCTAGGCCATAACTGGCATGGCTTGGATCATGTTCATACTGATGGATGGTATGGGAGATTTTATTTTTCTTTGCAAGATTGATTGCAGGAGTCATGAATCACGTGTCCTCATTTACTCACACTGCTGATGGGCAGAGCTCGGGCCATATGGGTATGGCAAAACAAAAAAGGCGGTGTTTGCACACCGCCTGTCAGTAAACGCAATTCAACTTTGCGAGTCAAACCTTATTAACGATAAACAATCTCGCCCGCTGGCGCGAAACGGTTCACATCGATTGGACTGTTCGCCTCAAGGTAATCTTTCAGTACTTCGGCATCCACAAAGCCAGTGTTGACATAGCCTGGGTGGTCAGTAATTTTTGGATAACCGTCACCACCCGCTGCGTTAAAACTTGGCACAGTGAAACGGTAGGTCGCATCGAGACGCAGTTGTTTGCCACCGATGACCACGTTAGAGACTTTGCCATCCGCAACCGTCATTGAAATCCCGGCGAACTGGGCATACGCACCTGAATCGACCGGCTTGGTAGCGACGACATTGAGATAATCCAGCACTTCCTGACCATTCATATCCACGTAGCTGACGATGTTGCCAAATGGCTGCACTTTCAGTACATCTTTATACGTAATGTCACCGGCTTGGATAGAATCACGTACGCCACCAGAGTTCATTACCGCAAAATCGGCTTTAGCACGTTGCATGTGCGCCATTGCAATCATGCGGCCCAAGTTGGTTTGCTCAAAACGCACCACGTTACGATCGCCTTCTAGCTTACCGTTACTGTGGGCAATCTTGATGCTCAGTTGCTCTTGGCCTTTCTCTTGGAATGGGCGCAGGAACTCTAGCATTGCGCTGTCTTCTTTAATTTCAGAAGTCGCAAACACACGCTGAGTTTCACCATTCACTTCAACTTTCTTCTTCAAGTTAACGGGAATGAGGTTATAGCTGACCATATTCAGCTCACCGTTACGGAATTCATAATCCGCACGACCGACGTATTTACCCCACTCGTAAGCTTGCACAATGTAAGTGCCGTTTTGAATATCAGGCTTACATTCGTCACCCGGCTTAAAGTTCTTTTTCACCAGATTTGGGCCTTCCATACACACAGGTTCTTGTGAGTGACCGCCGACAATCATATCCAACTCACCCGCTGGCAAGTAGCGCGCCAAAGCAACATCACCCGGTGCGTTCACACCATGCTCACCGTTTTGGTAGTGGCCCATGTGCGTTACTGCGATGATAAGATCTGGCTTCTCTTTTTTCTTCAGCTCAGCGATCACTTTCTTCGCTTCTTCTTTCGGATCGCGGAAGTCGATGCCACCGATGTATTCTGGGTTACCAATTTTCGCGGTGTCTTCAGTGGTTAAACCAATAACCGCAATCTTAATCCCTTGCTTATCAAAGATATGGTACGGTTCAAACAGACGCTTACCGGTCGCTTTATCGTAAATGTTGGCCGACAGCATTGGGAAGTTCGCCCACTCTTTTTGCTTAAACAGCACTTCAAGTGGATTATCAAATTCGTGGTTACCCAGCGCCATAGCGTCGTAACCGATTTTGCTCATACCTTTGAAATCAGGCTCTGCATCTTGTAGGTCTGATTCTGGTACCCCAGTATTGATGTCACCACCCGAGAGCAGTAATACACTGCCACCTTGAGCTTCAATGTCGGCACGCAGTTGATCAATCAGCGTTTTACGTGCTGCCATACCATATTCACCATACTGGTTTTGCCAGAAACGGCCGTGGTGGTCGTTGGTGTGCAGAATAGTGAGTTTGTAGGTTTTGTCTGCTTCCCACTGCTGAGCGGGTGCAGTTGCACAACCTGCCAAAGAGGCAATAATGGCTGCACTGAGGACGGATTTTAGAATGAGGCCTTGTTTCATTGTCATACCTTTGAACTGATGAAAACCACTGCTTGAAATGTCGTTGGGCGCTCGCACGGCGCAGTCGTTTACCACAGCACATCGCTTGAGCACATTGCTTGGAGTGCGGGTAAAACTTGACTTAGTTTAAAGTAACCGACTTGGTGAGACAGCTTGATTTCATATTTATGTAGAGTAGATCACCTAAAAGTAGCCAATATAATGTAATCAATAGAAAGAGTTAAAAAGATAACCTGCTCGGATCACAGGCAAACGTTTGACTAATGAGATGGGCTTTTAATCCGTTTTGTGCGCGCAAGCGTTTAATCTACAGAAACCGTCGTTTGCTGCAACAGAGCCGTATTGATAGGCGT
>NZ_WPDC01000025.1:0-44841 GCF_035615595.1 Vibrio sp. R-1
GATTGGGGTGAACGAACGTAGCCCACACCGCTGCAGCTTCAAGTCGGAAGGGGATAACGCATACATTTGGTAAGGAAGCCTAATGAACATTATTTACCCCAGTCTACTCACTTTGCTTGTCGCCTCTTTGCCACCAGCGGCTTATGCTCAAGGCCCAACCGATAGAAATCAGCCTGGTTGGGATGTCACACTGAGTCTTAACAGCTTTTACGTGCGTGATAAATCACAAATGAACACCAATGATGACAACGCGATCACCACGGATTTACAGCAATCAGGTACCTCCACTTCCGAGCTACTGTTTGCACCACTCGGGAATGTGCAATACACCTTTGCCTCGGGAAATACTCAGCTTTTTGCCGGTCAAAGTACCGACCAAGTTATCGAGGGACAACTGCAGGCGGAACTGGGTATCACCCACCGATTTGAGAGACTGGGTGAAATTACACTCGCTTATTTTCCTTCGCTGCCTGGGATTAATGAAACTTGGCGCGATCCCTATTTAACGCAGACGGCAAGAGCGGCGACCGACATCAGCGCGCAAGGAGGACGCCTTGCTTATACTGCGCCTTTCGCGCTTCCAATTACTCTGCGTTATGCCTACTTAGATTACAAAGTCGATGAAGAGCAAAGCGGTGCGACATCCGGCCTCAATAATACGCAACGTGCGTTACTCAATCGCAACAGTGAGTATCAACAAGTATCGGCTGAAATCTCTTTAGCTCTGAGCCGCTCTTGGTCTTTAGTCCCGCAAATCACCTATACCCAGCGTGATGCTCAAGGGGATGCATTTGATTTTACGGCGCTGGATTATCAACTCGGTGTGAATACCTTTTTCGGCCCTCAAGCGCTGTTTTTAACCCTGAGTTATGGACAAGAAGAGTACGATACCGCACACCCGATTTTTGCGAAAACCCGTGATGCCGACCGCTGGAGCGCCTTTGCGCTGTATGTCTATCGCGCGCCCTTTGGTTGGCAAAATGTCTCGATTAACGCGATGGCAGGACTGAGTGAAACCGATGATGCGGTGAACTTTTTTGATCAACAATCGACCTTCCTTTCAACGGGTGTCGCCTTCAATTTTTAATGTTGATCTCTTTAACTGTAAGGCCGTTCAAGCCTTTGAGCGGCCTTTATCCCTCGAGCAGTCAACATCAACCGCGTTAAGAGACTGGGTTGCGCTTTGTATTTCGCGCGGCTGCCGTTAAACTTACGCCTCTATTTTGTTGATTGAGACCACCATGACCTTTTTGTGCCCGCTGTGTGAGCATCCCCTAACGCTAAACCAAAATACTTACGCCTGTATCAATCGTCATCAATTTGACGTAGCGAAAGAGGGGTACGTCAATCTGATGCCTGTTCAGCATAAGCGCTCCAAAGATCCCGGTGATAACAAAGAGATGACACAGGCTCGTCGCCGTTTTTTACACACAGGCCACTACGCGCCCATGCGTGAAAAAGTTGCCAAATTGTGCCAAACCTATTTGACTGGCCGCCAGCAAACGCTGCTCGATATTGGTTGCGGTGAAGGCTACTACACCGATTTTTTTGCCAAGGCTTTGCGCCAGCAAGACAGTGAAGCACAAATTTTGGGGATCGATATTTCCAAAATCGCCATACGCTACGCGGCCAAACGCTACCCAGAGTGCCAGTTTGCCGTAGCCTCTAGCCACCGCTTACCTTTTGCCAATCAGAGTCTGGATGGCGTGATCCGTATTTACGCACCATGCAAAGACACCGAATTGGAGCGTTGTATCAAAATAGGCGGCATCGTTATCACCGTCACGCCAGCGGCGCGTCACCTGTATCAATTTAAACAAGGCATCTACGATCAGGTGCGTTTACATGAAGAGCAACCAGAAACTCTGTCGGGTTTTGAATTGGTTGAAGAGTGTAAACTCCACTACCCTATGGCACTCAATGGCTCAGAAGCGGCAGACTTGCTGCAAATGACTCCGTTTGCATGGCGTGCCAGTGAGGATTTTAAACACCGCGTTAGTCAAAGTGATACTTTCGAATGTGAAGCCGATTTTATGCTCCGAGTGTATCGCAGAAAATAACTGATAACGATTCTCATTGATTGCATAAGTCAGTCGCCTCCATTACCATGAGCGCAATTTTTATGGAGGCCTTTCTTATGCGCACTATTGCGGCACTTTTCCTTTCTTTCAGCTTACTCGGCTGCTCAGCCACTCCAACGCAAGTTAGTACCTTTTATGACTATCAATTGGCGACGCCAACTGGTGAGCGGATCAGCCTACAAAGATTGCCTGCTGAAATCGAAAACGCTGACGTGATCCTGGTCGGTGAATGGCATACCCACGCAGGTATCCACCGTTTCCAGACTGATTTGCTTAAGCAGATGACGGAAAATGGCCATCCGATGGCACTGTCGATGGAACAGTTTACCCGTGATGCACAGCCCTTGATGGATGACTATCTCACTGGGAAAATTGGTGAGCAATATCTGATCCAAAAGGCGAATGCTTGGCCTAATTACGAAAGTGATTACCGACCTTTGGTCGAGTTTGCGAAAAGCCAACAGTTGCCCGTGATTGCTGCCAATGCCCCAAAACCTATCGTGCGTTGTATTGGCCGAGTAGGGATTGATTATCTTGACCGTTTAAGCCCCGAACAGCGCCAATGGGTCGCAACCGAAGTTAACATTCAAGATTCGCCATACAAGAGAACCTTTATGGCTTCAATGCACCATGGCAATCCAGCACAAAATGAGAACCAATATGCGGCGCAAGTCACTTGGGATGAGACCATGGCGGAAAGCATTGTGCGCTATCTTGCGGCCAATCCTGAACGCAAAGTTCTACACATCGCCGGCATGTTCCATACTCAGCAGGGTTTAGGCACGGCGGCATCGATTTTGCGTCGCAACCCAAATCTCAAAGTTGTCATCATCACTCCTGTCGGTGAAATCTCGCCACAAAGTGATGATTATCAACTGCAAGTACTCACGCCACCTGTGCGTTATGTGCAAAAAGCGCATCAAGCCGAAGCGATTAATGCATTGAAAAATCGCAACACAGATCTCGTTTGCGAATAAACATCTCCTCCTCGCCGTCAAACACTCAAAACAGGCACAGCATTTGCTTGCCTGTTTTTCACACATAAAGTGTAAAAATCACGCAAGTTTTTTAGTTTGTGGTCGATATAGTTTCAGAGTGATGACTTAGGAGAGATGTATGAACCCAATAGGCGCAGGATCCGTGCACACATTGCCATCCAACACTACGCTTAAATCTCAGACACCTACTAAGCCAGATACGGCTCCTGCTCCCCTCAAAGTAGAGCAGAACAAAGTCACCTTGTCTGAGGAAGGCAAAGCGCTGCTTGCCGCTTTACAGGAAATTGAAAAAGAAGGTAAAGCGCTAGAAAGCAAAGATAAAACTGTCGGCGATAAAGTTGAAGCTTTCACTTATGGTGCTTTGGGCATGGATCACCCCGAAAAAGTGAAAGAAGTTGAGGACACCTCCTACTCTGCTGGGCAATATCTTTCCGCTGCGGCAACCATAGGCGGCATTCTATTAGCCGTATTGTAAACTCGCCAATCAACACCATTTAAAAAGGCACTCGATGAGTGCCTTTTTAATGCTATCGGTTCAACCTATATGCTTAGGAAAGCACTTCTCGCAATCTTTCCTGAGCAACTTGTACGAGCAAATCAGGTTGGAACTTAGAAATAAATCGGTTACAGCCTACCTTTTGCACCATGGCTTCATTAAAGCTGCCACTGAGCGAGGTATTGAGTGTGATAAAAAGATCCTTCATGCGCGGATCATTACGAATTTCATAAGTCAGCTTATAACCATCCATTTCCGGCATTTCAGCATCCGTAATCATCATCAGTAATTCACTGTAGATGTCTTTACCTTCATCACACCAAGACTTCAATAAATTCAACGCCTGCAAGCCATCATGGCATTCGATGATATTTAAACCTAATTGGGACAGCGTATCTTTTACTTGATTTCGGGCTGTTGAAGAATCATCGACAATCAATATGGTTCGGCCATCCATATGGTTGAGTAGGCTCTCATCCAATACTTCTTTGGATATTGAGGCATCATAATGGACGATTTCTGCTAATACCTTCTCCACATCAATGATCTCAACAATATGTGTCTTGTCTTGTTCTTTGACATGCGTGAATGCCGTTAGATAGTTTGCCCTTCCGGCCGACTTAGGTGGCGGCTGGATTTCCGTCCATGCGGTATTGATGATGTTGCGCACCTGCCCCACCAAAAAGCCCTGTATTGTCCGGTTATACTCAGTAATGATTAGGTTTTGTTCCGTATCTTGAACACGGCGAGGAGGAAAACCGATGGCAGATCGTAAATCGATAACGGGCACAGGTTCACCACGTAATGACGCTACACCAGTGATATGCGGATGCGAGCCTGGCATTTTGGTCAGTAGAGGGACCTTTATCACCTCTCTAACTTTAAAAACGTTTATCGCAAAAATTTGACGACTATTGAGGCTAAACAGTAACAGCTCCAATCGGTTTTCGCCGACCAGATTAGTACGCTGGTCTACCGTGTTCAAAACACCTGACATACGAAATTCCGTTAAATGACTACCTAGGTAACAGTATAGCCGCTAGGTATAAATGTAAATGTAAGCAAAGCTGAAATTCTTACTTCTTGTATGGGAATGGCAGATTATCCTTCGACCACTTTCATTAAGAGTAGACCATCATAGAGCGCCTGCTTGATCAAAGCTGCACCGGGCATGGTCGCTTGTTTATAGAAACGCGACTCGACCAACTTCAAATCTTGATGGTAAACCGGCAAACTCTGCTCACGAATACACTGCTCAATAGAGGGATAAAGAATCGATTTCGCCTGATTAATGACACCGCCAATTAAGATTTTCTCTGGGTTGAATAAGTTAATCACAATTGCGATCGCAGCACCTAAATAACGCCCCAACTGTTGAATCACATCTACAGCAAGCGGATCCCCATCTGCGGCAGCAGCACAAATATCTTCTATCGAAATTTCTTCCACTGTCGCGAGGCAACTAGGCTCTCCGGCTTGAATGCGCGCCGTGACCTGATCGCGAATCGCTTGTGAAGACGCCACGGTCTCTAAGCAGCCGTAGTTTCCGCAATGGCAACGTTTACCTTGCGGATCAATTTGAATATGCCCTAGCTCACCGATATTGCCATGTCGACCTTGCAATACACGTCCATCGAGCACAATACCTGCACCAAGTCCGTGGTGAATGGAGATCAACACAGAATTATCGACATCTTGTGAATGACCAAACAATTTCTCTGCTAAAGCCCAAGCCCGCGTGTCATTTGCAACAAACACAGGCAATCCAGTGGCTTTATAAATTTCTGGCCCCAAAGCTAAATTTTTGACATTGTAGTGCGGCATTTGCAGCACTATACCCTGCTCAGAATTGACCAATCCCGGCAACGTAATAGCAATACTGGTTACACGATCTAACTGCGCGGCGTAGGTTTGAAAAAACTCTTCAATTTCAAACAATAACCGGGCTAACACATCATCTTGATCGATTTCATGGATATCAATTTTGGTATCAATCAACACTTCTCCACCCAACTCGTGGAGAGCAATGGTGAGATAACCTCGACCGAGCCGCATTGAGAGAAACTGCCAACCAAGATTATTGGTCTGAAGGCCAACAGCAGGTCGACCTCGACTGATCGCCTCTTGAACCGTCGTTTCATGAATCAAGTGCGCATCAATCAATTCACGGGTAATTTTGGTAATACTGGCTGGCGCAAGCTCACTCTCTTTCGATAAATCGATGCGAGAGATTGGCCCTTTTTGGTCTATTAGTTTGTATACGCGGCCCGCATTGATCTGCTTAATATGATCAATATGGCCGGGTTGAGCCATGTACATGCGGCGCTCCGGAATTCAACGACAGACCAATTTTTTTACTTTGCGAAGTAATTGTGAAGTTCTTTGTCAGATAGCCGTGACAAATATCACGCATATACCTAGAAGTTTGTGTTTTATCTCCAAATATTGGCCTTTATTGCTGCCATTTATTGATGGGTACGATATACCCAAACAGAACAAACACCATCAGCAGCATCAAACAGAACAGGTATAAACAGGATAATAATTTCCCTAAGCCACTATACTTATATCCAAACTACTTGAAGTTGCAGGCAGGCGGCACATTTGCGCAGCCGCCAGAGGCCTTGGCTGAGAACCAAAGCTGACTTTCATCGCCCCATGAGCATAGACATTCCATGTGATTAGGTGGACAAAGGCAGCCAACACCGCAGCAACGTTAAGTAGGAAGGGTATACCTTACTGTCACATCGAAGGAACAATGATATGAGCTCAACTTTGCGTAGAACAAAAATCGTCGCCACCTTAGGTCCTTCCACAGAAAGCCCTGAAATTCTCGAAGCCATTATCCGAGCAGGAGCCAATGTCGTTCGGATGAATTTTTCACACGGCACCGCGGAAGACCATAAAAACCGTGCGCAGAAAGTTCGCGAAATTGCCGCCAAACTCGGTCGCCACGTCGCCTTATTAGGTGATTTACAAGGTCCAAAAATTCGTGTTTCTACTTTCAAAGAAGGCAAAATTATCCTTAATGAAGGGGAACACTTCATTCTTGATGCGGAATTAGCCAAGGGGGAAGGCACGCAAGAAAGCGTGGGGATTGATTACAAAAAGCTACCGCAAGATGTTTGTAACGACGATATTTTGCTGCTTGATGATGGCCGTGTGCAGTTACAAGTTATGCGAGTTGAAGGCAATAAAATCCACACCAAGGTCTTGGTCGGCGGTCCTCTCTCCAACAATAAAGGGATTAACAAAAAAGGCGGCGGTTTATCGGCAGATGCTTTGACTGAAAAAGACAAAAATGACATTCGACTTGCGGCAGAAATTCAAGTTGAGTACCTCGCGGTGTCTTTCCCTCGCAATGGTGAAGACATGAAATTCGCGCGCCGTCTTGCCCAAGAAGCAGGGCTTTATGCGCGTATGGTCGCCAAAGTTGAACGCGCAGAAACCGTCTCTTGTGATGAAAACATTGATGATATTGTTCGCGCCTCGGATGTCATCATGGTCGCACGGGGTGATCTCGGGGTGGAAATCGGTGACCCCGAACTCATCGCCGTACAGAAGAAGCTGATTTCACGCGCGAAAAAACTCAACCGTGTGGTGATTACCGCAACGCAAATGATGGAATCGATGATCAGTAACCCTATGCCAACCCGTGCCGAAGTCATGGATGTGGCGAATGCGGTGCTCGATGGCACTGACGCTGTGATGTTGTCGGGAGAAACGGCTGCGGGCAAATATCCGGTTGAAACCGTCAAAGCGATGGCTGAAGTCTGCATTGGTGCAGAAAAGATGATTGAGTCGAATGAGCAAAACTATCGCATTAAAAGTGTGTTCCGCACGGAAGAAGAAGCGATTGCTATGTCGACTATCTATGCAGCCAACCACTTAGAAGGCGTTAAAGCTATGGTCACGCTCACTGAATCAGGACGCACCGCATTAATGACCTCAAGGCTCAATTCCGTATTCCCAATTTTTGCGATGTCTGCCAACCAAGCAACCCTCAATCGCTGCGCGTTATTGCGCGGGGTGATCCCTTTCTACTTCGATACCAAACAAGCCAGCGGTCTAGAAGCAGCCATTGCAGCATTAGATGCCCTCAAAGAGCGAAACCTACTCGAAGAAGGGGATCTCGTGATCATTACCCAAGGCGATATTATGGGAGTCGAAGGCTCCACCAACTGTATGCGCATCTTACCTGTCTATTAGTCATCGCAAGAAGAAGGCTGCATAGCCTTCTTCTCTTTACCTCACATCAGATTGCGGGGGAGTTCCTTGCGGAAAGTCTCAGCTTCACTATACGCTTTTAAAAAGCGGTAACCCGCTTTCAGTCCTAGCTCATAGTCATATTGCAGCGCCTCTGGTGAACTCAATAACGAATTCGAGTGCAAAGGCTCACTTGGCATAATTTGCGCGATAAATGTATCGTCATGATGTGCGTCAAGAAACTCAGAAGTCAGCGTATAGGTTTGATAGTGGACCATTAATAAATCCGCCAGCCCCGCATCAAACTTGCTACCCAATAAATGACTGAGCCGATAAATATCATCAGCCCCAAATAACCAGCGCCCACCATTCAGGGCATCCAGATGCTTCTGCTCTTTTTTCTGCTCTTTTGCACGCCGCTTTTGTTGTTGCAGGAATTCATTCCACTCTTGACGCCATCCTGACCACTTATGCTGCAGCTGGTGTTGAAAATGGTTCAGTGGCTCACGCAACCACAGTGGTAATTCCGTCGCTGAGGGAGATGGCGTTTCTTCCTCCTTTGGCATAAATTCAGTGCGGATCACCGTGATAAAGCGAGCCTCTTTACGCCACGCTTCTTGCACCGGAATTGATGCTGAAACACCCCCATCAATATATTGCTTACCCGCAAGCGTAACAGGCTCAGGATAAAGGCCAGGGATAGCACAGGTCGCTAAAAGTACTTGCTGCCAATCTGCGCCTAACATAGGAAAATAAGCATCTTTTAAGTCATCCGCAGATGTGACTGCCGCATAAGCCTTGCGCTTACCTAAAGCCTGACGTGCCATGTCCAAATCTAAGCGATAAGGGTATTCACCGATCCGATCCAGCGCCCACTGCATATTCATATATTGTTTACGTCGGATGTAGCTAAATAGATGGAAAAACTCTGCGCGAGTGGTCAGCTCTAAAATAAAGGCTTTACTTAACCCGGTTTGGCGAGATAAAAAGGCGCACAAATTCAAGGCACCAGCTGAAGTGCCATAAAACTCATGGTAAGGATCAAAATTAGATAATAAAAAAGCGTCCAGTACACCAGCCGTAAAAATACCTCTTTGGCCGCCCCCTTGGGCAACCAGTGCATGTTTACCACCAATGTATTTGGCTAGACGCTGAGTATCGAGCTCAGTCCTTGCATCAGAAACAACTCCACCACTCTTCATTTGCAGGACCACCCAAGACTAGTGTGTAATCGCAATCACTCCAAAGCCGATCAACACAGTGAAGGTGATCGCAACAATTGCTAGCGCAAACTTCAGATCTTGTTCCATAGAAACCTCCTTGGTTATACAACAAAGTAATAACATCGGTGTGAAGTATCTTCAAGATTTGCTGATTTTTCGTGCACGATTATGCAGTTACTATCACAATACCTTGGTCGTCAAACACTTGGCTAGGATCTGCATATGCGTCAAATAAATCTATTTATTCTCAACACGTTATTTCTGCTCTTTGCGCCACTTTCTGCTGCAGACTGGATGGTGACACCTTCCGTCGGTTACACTTTGGGAGGCAAAGTTCTCGATCAAGCTGGCCGTCAATATGATCTAAAGAACTCCAGCAGCTACGCTTTAGCTATTGAAACTACCTACGACAACGGCCGAATTGGCTTGTTTTATTCTACGCAACCTACCGAAGTCCAAACTTTAGTCAATCAAGATGCCTCTATTCATTATCTGCATTTTCAAAGCAGCATTTACTATCCAGTAGCAGAAAAGCTCTCTTCCTTCATTGGCCTAGGTATTGGCGGAACTTATACCGATGTAGCATGGGCAGATAAGAAATTCGGTTTTTCTGCTGGTGCATTTGGTGGTGTTGAATACCGCATTGCCTCCAACGTCGCACTGAATGCTCAATTACGTTGGTTGGGCACCATGGTTGATAATGATTCAAGCGCGAAATGCACCCTGCCTTCGTCAGAAAGCTGCGTGGTGAAATTTAAGTCCGATTGGCTAAACCAAGCCTCAGCCTATGTCGGGTTTACCATTCGCTTCTGATGACCGCTTTTTAGTCCCAAATTTTAACAAACTCGCAAAACTGGGCATATCCTCTAAAGGGTGGGTGTTTTTTAGACAGACACTCTTTCTTTTATATTAGATAGTTCTATCAGTTCAATTTACCGATCTCAGTGAGATTCACTAACTCTCACCAATCAGACACCATAATCCTCGATAAAGTCACCCAAACCCAAAGAATACAACCTACAATTAACAAACGAGCAACCTATATAATCTATTGCCACCTACAAAATAAAACGGTAGTCTCGAACCATTGCGTAGCTGATTATTTCAGATTTCGCAAACACACATCGCGTAACTAAGAATTAAATTCTAGGTTTTCGGACAGCAACCAATATATATAACTAACTTTTTGCGGAATCATGGATGATAGAGCAAAAGTTGGCCGCGCAAATATTGTACGGATAACTTTGCCCCCTTTTCCCCCAGATTCAGCGACTGCTGACGAAAAGCTTCATACCCTAGGATATTACAAGGAGTTGTTTATGAAGCGAGAACAATGGGGATCCCGTGTTGGATTCGTATTAGCCGCCGTAGGGTCAGCAATTGGCCTTGGTAACATCTGGCGTTTCCCTTATATGGCCTATGAAAATGGTGGGGGTGCATTTTTCATCCCTTATCTTTTCGCCATGGTCACTGCAGGCATTCCGTTTATGATCCTAGAGTTCAGTATGGGTCAGAAACATCGGGGTTCAGCGCCAACGACACTCGCCAAAATTCACTCAAAATTTGAGTGGTTAGGCTGGTTCCAAGTTGGGATCGCAGCCGTCATTGCTGTTTATTATGTCGCAGTGATTGGTTGGGCTATTTCCTACTTTGGTATGTCGTTTACCCAGAGTTGGGGCAGCGACACTAACGCTTATTTCTTCAGCGAATACCTGAAGTTAGGAGATAACTCGCCCACAAATTTAGGCAGCATTCAATGGCACATCGCATTTGCTATGTTGATTGCTTGGGTCATCACTTATGCAGCCATTGTGGGTGGGGTTAAAAAAGGCATTGAACGTGCATCAAAAATCATGATGCCGATTCTATTTATCATGGTGCTGATTCTGATCGCTCGCATGATCTTCCTACCCGGTGCATTGGATGGCGTGAACTATATGTTCCAGCCCGATTTCAGCAAAATCTGGGATGTAAAAGTTTGGGCAGCCGCTTACGGGCAGATTTTCTTTACTCTGAGTATTGGCTTCGCAATCATGCTAGCGTATTCAAGCTACTTACCTGAGAAATCCGATATTACCAACAACGCCTTTATGACCGTGTTGATCAACTGTGGTTTCTCCGTACTGGCTGGGATCATGATCTTTTCGGTATTAGGCTATATGGCTCAAGAACAAGGAAAACCATTGACGGAAGTCGTTTCAGCCGGTGTTGGTCTTGCTTTTGTTACCTTACCAGCGGCGATCAACTTGTTGCCAATCCCATACATCTTAGGTCCTTTGTTCTTCTTAGCCTTGGTTGTTGCAGGTTTGAGCTCACACATTTCCATCATGGAAGCCGTCACCTCTGCACTCATTGATAAGCTCGGTTGGAGCCGTAAGAAAGCCGCAAACATCGTTATTGGTATTGGCTTTTTAGTTTCCATGGCTTTTGCAACCAATGGCGGCTTGCTACTACTGGATTTGGTTGACCACTTTGCGAACAACGTGGGCATCATGGCCAGCTGTTTGGTGGAACTGGTATTGATGACTTGGCTATTGAAGATTTCTGATGTTCGTAAATACGTCAACAGCATCTCTGATTTTAGCGTTGGGGTTTGGTTTGATATCTGCCTGCGCTTTGTTTCACCCGTTATCTTGGCGATTATCGTCGCTACTAAACTGCAAGCTCTCTTCACCGAAGGCTACGGTGGCTACGATTTAACACTTGGCTGGGCGATTATCGCTGCGCTATTGGTGATCGGGATTCTGATCAATGCAAGCTCACGTAAGGAAGCATACTAATGACATTCAGTGCAATTATCATGATGATTATCGGTCTTGGGATCACATGGGGTGGCGCAGCCATCTGCATAAAGAAAGCGATGGACAAGGCTTCATCCTAACCACGTAAAGACGGATACAGAACGACGAGGAATTTGTGGCTCAATGGCAGATTCCTCAAAACATAAAAAAGGAGACCTAAGGTCTCCTTTTCTCTAGGGGGAAGAATGAGATTAACCGTTGTTACGGATCCACTCATCCATTTCAGTTTTCAGGTTGTCTGATTTAGTACCGAAGATAGCTTGTACACCACCAGAAACCATAACCACACCTGCTGCACCAAGCTTTTTCAGCTTATCCTGATCAACCAGAGCAGTATCGGCTACCGATACACGCAAACGAGTGATACACGCATCCAGGTTAGTGATGTTCGCTTTACCACCGAATGCGGCAACCAGATCACCAGCCAGCTCATTACCGCTTGATGCCGATTTATCAGCGCTCTCGTCTTCACGACCTGGTGTTTTTAGGTTAAGAGCACGGATAACGAATGTGAATACTACGTAGTACAGCACAGCGTAGCCAATGCCTAAGCCAACCAGCAGTAACATGTTATCTGCACGTGGTGATTGAACAACAAAGTCAATGAAACCGTTAGAGAAGGTATGACCGTGAACCACGCCCAGCGCGTTAGTCAGAACGTAAGCCAGACCTGCTAATACAGCGTGGATAGCGTACAGTACTGGAGCTACGAACAAGAATGCGAATTCGATTGGCTCAGTAATACCTGTTAGGAATGAAGTCAGAGCAGCAGAAGCCATGATACCCATTACTTTTGCACGGTTTTCAGGCTTAGCACAGTGAGCGATAGCAAATGCAGCGGCTGGAAGACCGAACATTTTGAACAAATAGCCACCTGCCAATTGACCGAAGCCATTGCCTGCCGCACGAGAAGCATCGTCTGCTGTTAGGAAGCAAGTCATGATGCCGTTAACGGTTTCACCCGCACCATTCACACAAGTACCAGCTTGGTAGAAGAAAGGTACGTTCCAAATGTGATGCAGACCAAATGGGATCAGTGAACGCTCAACGATACCGTAGATACCAAATGCGGTTACAGGATCTTGGTTTGCAGCCCAGTCAGAGAAAGTGGCGATCGCAGAACCGATTGGTGGCCAAATGAATGACAGAACCACACCCAGTGCAATCGAAATAAAACCAGTGATGATTGGAACAGCACGTTTACCTGCAAAGAAGCCCAGATATTCAGGCAGTTGAATTTTGTAGAAACGGTTGAATGACCAAGCTGCAACGCCACCGGCTAGGATACCACCCAGAACACCAGTATCGATGCCGCTCACGCCCATCACTGTTGCCATGACTTTTAAAGTCGCAACCATAATGCCGTAACCGACGATAGCAGACAGACCTGATACACCATCGTTATTAGTAAAGCCCAGCGCAACACCGACCGCAAATAGCAATGGCATTTGACCAAAGACTGAACCACCCGCCTGTTCCATGAGATGTGATACCACTTCTGGTAGCCAGCTAAAATTAGCGGCACCCACGCCTAGCAAAATACCGGCGACAGGCAAAACTGATACTGGCAGCATCAGCGCCTTACCGACCTTTTGCAGATTCGCAAAAGCGTTCTTAAACATGTTTATGCTCCTGATTAAGTTATTAGAATTGCTGGGACTAACGGCATACCCCCGTAGCCTAAATGTTAGCACCCAGTGAAAATGTAACCACTTTTTGCATTATATTTTCCGGCTCTAAATATATCTTGATACCCCTCAAATTTTCTAGTTTGCGACGAAATTAAGTTTCAAATTACTAATTAGATCACAATCGGCAACCTTTCATTTTCAACTCAAAAATCAACCTAAACATATGTTTTGTATAGAACTAATTATTGATAGCATTAATTTTACTGGGTAAATAAAATAGATACGCATGTTATTTTTAGTAACAAAATTACAATTTGAGGAATTCCGCTCTATTTTTCAACAAATACAGTAAACACCTGCTTATTTAGAATTTCTTATTTATTTGACGAATAAAAAAGCGAGCAAACGCTCGCTTTTTTATCTAAATATGATTTTCATCGCAAAAAAAGATTTTGAAAATTTTGTGTTGTTTTTTGCGCAACTTCTGTCAAAGAAACGCCTTTTAGAGCGGCAATATAGGCAGCGACTTCGACCACATAAGCAGGTTGGTTCTCTTTACCACGATGCGGTACTGGGGCGAGATAAGGTGAATCCGTTTCAATCAAAAGACGATCCAGAGGTAAGGCTTTCACGACCTCTTTAAGATCCGTTGCTTGTCGGAAAGTCACAATCCCTGAAATAGAGATGTAGAATCCCAGCTCCATCGCAGCTTGAGCAAAAGCAAGATCCTCTGTGAAACAGTGAATCACACCACCACACTGCTGCGCTTTTCCTTCTCTCAGTAATTGAAGAGTATCTTGTTGAGCATTACGAGTATGAATGATCAGCGGTTTATTCAGAGCCACTGCAGTCTCAATCTGCTGCCGAAAACGCAGTTTTTGTAAATCGGCGGTTTCAGGTTGGTAATGATAATCCAACCCCGTTTCGCCAATCGCAACCACTCGAGGATGCTGTGCATATTGGTGGAAAAGGTCGAGCGAGAAATCACTCTGCACATCCAGTGGATGCACACCACAAGAAGCATACACTTGCGAGAAAGGCTCGATCATCGCGAGCATCTTAGGGAAAGAATCAAGCGTAACGCCAACCGAGAGTAAATATTCCACTTTGGCTTGGTGCGCTTTGGCAAGCACGTCGCTGACATCCGTGTGTAAGTCTTGGTAATCCAACTTGTCGAGATGACAATGAGAATCTACAAACATGTTTCCTCATCACTAAATTGATATAACCATTGCAGCAACAGCAGTTCTGTATTCAATCCACTGAACTGGTTCAATTGTTCCATCAGCCTTTCCAAGCTCGCTGTCTGCACATGAAGTTTAGAATAGGTAAAACGGCCAGCTAATGCGGCACTTGCTGGGGGATAATAGTCTTGCTGCACACCAAAGTGAATTTTTTGCGCATCGGTCAAAACACACCAAACCCAATACAAATGCGTGGTCAGATCGGCATCGATGAGTGCGATACATTTAAGTTGCGCATTCACATCGCCACTCAGCGCATTCATCAGTTGGCTTTCAAGCTCATGATATTTTTCCGCGCCCCCTTCTAGCATAAAGGCACGGGTTTTGAGCGGTGAATCTGCGCAAAGATGTAAGGCGTAAGCAGGCGTCGTGATCCCCTGCCCTTTTAGCCACTCAACCACCAACGCAGTGGTTGGCGCAGGGAGCACTAATCTTTGGCAACGGCTAACTATCGTCGGCAAAAGATGCTTAATCCGAGAGGTAACCAAAATAAATAGACAGTTTGGTGCAGGCTCTTCGAGCGTTTTCAGTAGCGCGTTGGCGGAAGATTCATTCATCGCATCGGCAGGCTCAATCACAATCAAGCGATAACCGGAGAGCTGGGACGACTCTTGGGCGATACGATTCATCTGGCGAATTTGCTCCACCGTGATCGATTTCCCGACCTTTTCAGGCTTAACGACATGAAAGTCGGGATGATTTCCCGATTGCATTAGGCCGCAACTATGGCAAAAACCGCATGGCTCACTTTGGCTACTCGTACACATCAAGGTGCGGGCCATGAGTTCAACCAAACTCTCAACGCCTAATCCTTCTGGTGCTTGAATTAACGTCGCTGACGAGATTTTTCCTGCAGCTAATCCCGCTTGCCAAGGCTGCCAGACGGGAACTAACCAAGGGTAAAGAGAATTGAGATTAGACACGGTTAACTTGACTCAACCAATCTTGTAAAGCACGACGAATATCGGCCGTGACCTGTTCAATCGACTGTGCTGCATCAATCATAACCACAGAATCATCGCTATTGGCTAATTCAAGGTAACGCTCACGAGCACGCTCAAAAAAGCTGATGTCCATTTTTTCAATGCGATCCAACTCACCACGGCCGCGAGCACGTTCCAAACCAAGCTTAGGGTCGATATCCAAATATAAGGTTAAGTCGGGTTTGAAATCCCCAAGCGCGGTCTGTTTGAGGCTTTGCATCGTGCTTGGTGCAATTTGTCGGCCACCACCTTGATAAGCTTGAGAGGACATATCATGGCGATCACCGACCACCCACTCACCTCTTGCTAACGCGGGTTTAATGACATTTTCCACCAGTTGTACTCGCGCGGCATACACCAAGAGTAACTCAGTAATGTCTTGAAGCTCTTCGCCCGGGTGCTCTTCTTTCACTAACGCGCGCAGCTTCTCAGCCAGCAGCGTACCGCCGGGTTCACGAGTGCGAGTGATGTGATCAATCCCATTTTGCTGTAAGGTTTCTACCACCACTTGAATCGCCGTGCTTTTGCCCGCCCCTTCAAGACCTTCAATTACGATAAATTTTGCGTTCATTGTTTTGTTCTAAGTTTTTTGAGATAAGCACGCACAGCACGGTTATGATCTGCGAGTGTCTTAGAGAAATTGTGTCCACCCTCACCGCTTGCCACAAAGTAAAGATAATCACTCTGTTCAGGATTGAGTGCGGCATAAATTGACGCTTCTCCGGGCATTGCGATAGGCGTTGGAGGTAACCCATTGATCACATAAGTGTTATATGGTGTACGGGCACGCAAATCTTTCTTACGGATATTGCCATCGTAGGTCTCTCCCATCCCGTAAATCACCGTTGGATCCGTTTGTAAGCGCATGCGCTTATTCAAACGATTAATGAAAACGGCCGCAATGCGTTCGCGTTCCTCGGCAATTGAGGTTTCTTTTTCAATGATCGAGGCAAGGATTAAGGCCTCATAAGGCGTCTGGATCGGCAATCCCTCTTGGCGATGCTCCCAAGTCACTTGCAGAAACTTTTCCAATTTCTGATTAGCTCGTTTGAGGATCTCTACATCGCTGGTTCCTTTCGTAAAATGATACGTTTCGGCAAGAAACAAACCTTCCAGCTTTTCATGCTCAATGCCTAAAGCCTTCGCAATATCGATTTCAGTCAGACCCGTCAGTTGCTGGGTGATGTTTTCGTTGCTTGCGAGGATATCCCGCCACTCTTGAAAACGACTGCCCTCCACGAAGGTGATGGAAAATTGATGCTCTTTACCAGAAACCAATAGCGCCAAAGCCTGCTCTAAAGACATATCAGGTTGTAGCTTGTAAGTTCCTGCCTTAATTTTGGAGAGTTCAGGATGAAAACGACGTACCCATTCGGCAACAAAGCTATCTTGGATCCAAGCTTGTTCGGTTAACTGGGCCAGCTCTCGACTGAGAGTGGTCCCTGAGGCGATCGTGACGAGCTGAGCCTCTTGGATCATCAAAGGCTGAGCCAGATACTGATCCATCTGCTTAACAACATAAAAGTAGCTGCCTGCCACAATACCGATCAGAGCAACCAACACCAATACCAGCTTTTTAATCACGAATTACTACTCTCCTGAAATCGTCGCGTCATGCTACCTATCGTCAATCGTTGTTGACCAATTTGTCTGACTGGAGCGACCTCAAGTAAGGCATTGGTAATAAACACTTCCTCAGCACTCAATAGGTCTTCCAGCGTAAATTCATCAATCACAATAGGAATCTCTTGTTGCTGCGCGAGTTCGAGTATCTGTCGACGCGCAACACCGGCGACTCCGGCATGTCTTAAACAAGGTGTAAACATCGTCCCATCTCTACACCAAAATATATTAGCTGCGGTGGTTTCAATCACCTTGCCATTGATGTCTAAACAGACCCCATCATCCCATCCCGCGTTATCCATCTCGCGTTTGAGTAGGATCTGCTCCAGTCGATTATTATGTTTGTGCCCCGCCAACAGAGGATTTAATCCCATTCGCTGCTGACAAATCCCCACAGCCAATCCCTTATCACGCCATGCTTGATAGTGGGCAGGAAAAGCAAAGGCGCTAATAGTAACACTGCTTTCACTCACTTGAGTAGGACTGTAACCACGCCCTCCCAAACCTCGGCTGATGTGTATTTTCAGTCCAGCTTTCTCCTGCGGCAGGATCATGCTTTGCAGTCCCTGCCATACCCGATCCCAATTGGGCTCGGGAATGTGCAAGATATCAAGACAGGCCTGTAACCGCGCCTTATGTGAGGACCATTGCTGCACCTGACCGTCTTTGGTCAGTATAGTCGTGAAGCAACCATCGCCATACTGAAATGATCGATCATGAATAGGCACTTCATTACGCCGTTGACCATTGACCCAGTACATGCTCTCACTCCATAAAAAGAAACGGCTCAATGCTATGCATCAAGCCGTCTTAACTCAAGTAAAGAGTGATGAAGTTTTTACATGCGCTTGAAAATCAAGCTACCGTTAGTACCACCAAAGCCAAACGAGTTACACATGGCGTATTCCATGTTCTCAACTTTACGGGCAACATGCGGTACTAAATCCACACCCAAACCTTCTTCAGGATTATCCAGATTGATGGTCGGTGGAACCATTTGATCCACCAAAGACATCACTGTGATGATCGCTTCGACAGAACCTGCAGCACCTAATAAGTGACCCGTCATGGACTTGGTAGAAGAAACCAGAACTTGCTTAGTCCCTGCTTCACCCAACGCACGTTTAATGCCTTTCACTTCAGCCACATCGCCCGCAGGGGTAGATGTACCGTGAGCATTAACATAACCAATCTGCTCACCAGTCACGCCTGCATCACGCATGGCCGCTTCCATCGCCAGCGCACCGCCAGAGCCGTCTTCACTCGGTGAAGTCATATGATAAGCATCACCTGACATACCGAAGCCAACCACTTCTGCGTAAATTTTCGCGCCACGCGCTTTCGCGTGTTCGTACTCTTCGAGCACCATGATGCCAGCACCGTCACCGAGCACGAAACCATCACGGTCTTTATCCCAAGGACGAGACGCTTTTTGCGGTTCATCATTACGAGTTGAGAGTGCTTTCGCCGCACCAAAACCCGCCATGCCCAGTGGCGTCGACGCTTTTTCTGCACCACCTGCAACCATCGCATCCGCATCACCGTAAGCAATCATACGTGCTGCATGGCCGATATTGTGCAAGCCTGTGGTACAGGCGGTAGAGATCGCAATATTGGGACCACGTAAGCCACGCATGATAGACAAGTTACCGGCAATCATGTTGACAATGGTTGAGGGTACAAAGAAAGGGCTAACCTTGCGTGGGCCTTTCTCGATTAAAGCTTGATGTCCGGTTTCAATCAGCTCAAGGCCGCCGATACCCGAACCAATGGCTACACCAATGCGTGCAGCATTTTCTTCATTAACTTCTAGGCCTGAATCTTCCAAAGCCTGAATGCCCGCAGCAATACCATACTGGATAAACAAATCCATTTTGCGAGCATCTTTTTTTGACATGTACTGTTCGCAGTCAAAACCTTTTACCAGGCCTGCGAAACGAGTAGAAAAATTGGTAGTGTCGAAGTGCTCAATGTTGACGATGCCGCTTTGGCCGGCCAACAAGGCTTTCCAAGATGACTCTACAGTGTTGCCTACCGGTGACAACATACCCATGCCAGTGACAACAACGCGACGCTTGGACACGATAATATTCTCCGGAATTGAAATTTAAATGAGAGAGGGTTGAGAACTAAGAAAAATTCAGGCGGCCAGTGAGCCGCCTGAGGAGAGATTACTGAGCGTTGCTGGTTACGTAATCGATCGCAGCTTGAACAGTAGTGATCTTCTCTGCTTCTTCATCAGGAATCTCAGTATCGAATTCCTCTTCCAGAGCCATTACCAGCTCAACAGTGTCCAGAGAATCAGCACCCAGGTCTTCAACGAAAGAAGATTCATTCTTTACTTCTGCTTCGTCTACACCTAGCTGTTCAACAATGATTTTCTTTACGCGTTCTTCGATGTTGCTCATTTTTTCTTTTCCTTTACAGATTTCGCCTAATGCGATGATTCCGTAGTTTATTCGAACTAGGGAAAGTTGCAAGCGTGAGGTTTCTGGTCTAACCACAAATTAGGCGATTTTAACCGAAATTCACACCATTTTTGATATAAATCATGCATAAATATTGTGCATGTTACTTACATTTTTCACACAAATTTGCCTCACGAGCGTTGAATTTGCTCAATCGCTCAATAAGGCAAAATTGTTAGATCATGTACATACCGCCGTTGACATGCAGTGTCTCGCCGGTAATGTATGCCGCTTCTGGTGATGCAAGGAAAGCAACCGCAGACGCAATTTCACGAGGATCCCCCAGTCGACCTGCTGGAACCTGCGCTAGTGTAGCAGTACGTTGCTCGTCATTCAGCGCTTTTGTCATATCAGTTTCGATAAAACCTGGTGCAACTGTGTTGACGGTCACACCGCGCGATGCAACTTCACGCGCCATTGACTTAGTAAAGCCAATTACGCCCGCTTTTGCTGCCGCGTAGTTGGCTTGACCTGCGTTACCCATAGTGCCAACAACAGAGCCAACATTGATGATACGACCTTGACGTTTTTTCATCATGCCACGCAAAACGGCTTTAGACAGACGGAAAATCGACGTCAGATTGGTCTCCATAATGTCTGACCACTCTTCTTCTTTCATGCGCATCAGTAGGTTATCGCGAGTGATACCAGCATTGTTCACCAGAATGTCGACGCCGCCGAACTCGTCGGTAATGGCTTTCAGAACCGCTTCAATCGACTCAGGATTGGTCACATTCAATGCCATACCTTTGCCTTTGTCACCCAAGTAATCGCTGATCGCCTGCGCACCGCTTTCGCTGGTTGCCGTACCAATCACTTTGGCACCACGTTCAGCTAAGAGTTCAGCAATCGCTTTACCAATGCCGCGGCTTGCGCCAGTCACAAGAGCAACTTTGCCCTCTAGATTCATGAATTGACTCATGTTTTCTTCCTGTTGTTATTTCACCGCATCCAAAGAAGCCACATCATTGACTGCGACACCTTCAAGGGTTTTTACAATACGTTTTGTTAGACCAGTCAATACTTTACCCGGCCCCATTTCAATCAGCTTTTCGACACCTTGTGCGCTCATTTGTTCAACGCATTCAGTCCAACGAACTGGGCTGTAGAGTTGACGAATCAACGCATCTTTAATTTTTACCGGATCCGTTTCAGCCACAACATCAACGTTATTGATGACCGGAATTTGTGGTGCGTTGAATTCAAGCTCTGCTAAAGTTTTTGCCAATTCATCGGCAGCAGGCTTCATCAACGCGCAGTGTGATGGTACGGAAACAGGCAGAGGCAGCGCACGTTTCGCACCCGCTTCTTTACACAGAACGCCCGCACGCTCAACCGCATCTTTTTGACCAGCAATAACGACTTGGCCTGGTGAGTTAAAGTTTACAGGAGAAACCACTTCACCTTGCGCCGCTTCTGCACACGCTTTAGCAATCGCCTCATCTTCTAGACCGATGATCGCGTACATCGCCCCCGTTCCTGCCGGCACAGCTTGTTGCATCAATTGACCACGCAGCTCAACTAGCTTGATCGCTTGTTTAAAATCAATCACGCCCGCACATACCAGTGCTGAATATTCACCCAAGCTGTGACCGGCTAAAACCGCAGGTTGCTCAAGACCCAGTTGCTGCCATACACGCCAAATCGCAACAGAGGCGGCAAGCAACGCAGGTTGAGTACGGAAAGTTTGATTGAGATCTTCCACTGGGCCATCTTGAACCAGCGCCCACAGATCGTAACCAAGCACTTCTGAAGCTTCGGCGAATGTTTGTTTTACCACAGCATACTGCTCGGCAAGGTCAGCCAGCATACCTACTGCTTGCGAGCCCTGACCTGGAAATACGATAGCAAACTTACTCATAAATCTTTCCTTCATCTAAGAATGGATAAGGAGTCCTAGGACTCCTTAAAGTCAAAATTCATTGTGCGTTTAGAACTTCACCAGAGCAGAGCCCCATGTGAAACCGCCACCAAAAGCTTCGAGCAGTAGCATCTGCCCACGCTGAATACGACCATCACGCACGGCTTCATCCAACGCTGTAGGCACAGTCGCCGCAGAGGTGTTGCCATGACGGTCTAAGGTAATCACCACCTGATCGAGCGACATCGAAAGTTTTTTCGCGGTTGCTGAGATAATCCGGTAGTTCGCTTGATGTGGTACCAACCAATCGAGCTCAGACTTGTGCATGTTGTTGGCTTTCAACGTATCAACTACCAGTTTAGATAGTTGAGTTACTGCGACTTTGAACACTTCGTTCCCCGCCATGTGCAGCCATTTATCGCTATCACCGCCACGAACCGGCACTTCAAGGCTCAGTAAATCACCAAACTCGCCATCCGCGTGGATGTGAGTAGAAAGAATGCCCGGCTCGTTACTTGCGCCCACCACTACCGCGCCAGCACCATCCCCAAATAAGATAATGGTCGAACGATCTGTGGGGTCACAGGTTTTGGACAACGCATCCGCACCAATCACCAAAACATGTTTGCACATGCCAGATTTGACATGCTGATCAGCAATAGAGAGCGCGTACATAAAACCAGAACACGCTGCGGCCAAATCAAACGCTGGACATCCTTTAATTCCCAGTTTGCCTTGCACTTGGCAAGCGGCTGATGGGAAAGTGTGGCTCGCACTGGTGGTCGCCACAATAATCATATCGATGTCGTGTTTATTAATACCGGCCATGTCTATGGCATTTTGCGCAGCGAAGAATGCCATATCGGCAACGGTTTCATTGTCAGCCGCAATACGACGCTCGCGAATACCAGTACGAGCAACAATCCACTCATCACTGGTCTCTACCATTTTCTCTAAGTCTGCGTTAGTACGCACCTGAGATGGCAAGTAGCTGCCAGTACCTAAAATTTTGCTATACATGAAGACTAATAATGCCTCTCGAGTAAAACCGCTTCCAAACGATCGCTTATACGGCTGGGTACTTGTCGTTTCACCTCATGCACCGCTTCAGAAATCGCATTCACGACCGCGGATACATCAGCACTTCCATGACTCTTAATGACAATGCCGCGCAATCCTAGCAAACTTGCGCCGTTATACTGGTCGGGGTTCAGGGTTTTTAATTCAGTAAAGAGCTCAGAAAACAGTTTTCTTGCAATCCAACCCTTTATGGATGAGGCTAAAAGCGATTTTTTTAACTTATCGATAAAGAGTTGCGCTGTTCCTTCACACGCTTTAAGGCAGACATTCCCGACAAAGCCATCGCACACTATCACATCTGCTGCATCAGTTAACAGTTGATTACCCTCAATATAACCAATGAAATTGATCGCCTGAGTTTGGGTCAGCATTTCCGCACAGCGCTTAACCAGATCATTGCCTTTAATCTCTTCTGCACCGATGTTTAAAATTGCCACTCGTGGAGCTTGCTGCAGATGCTGCTCAGCAAGCGCGGCGCCCATCACCGCAAATTGAAACAGAGAATCGGCATCACTTGAGACATTCGCGCCCAGATCGAGCATCCAGGTTTTGCGGCCAGAAATAGTGGGCAGAGCAGAAACCAGCGCCGGACGATCAATACCCGGTAGCAATTTGAGACGAAAACGCGACAGCGCCATCAAAGCGCCGGTATTTCCGCCACTGACACACGCATCCGCTTGATTTTCAGCAACAAGATCAATCGCCATGCCCATAGAACTGCCAGCACTGTGACGTAAAGCAAGCGAAGGTTTTTCGGAGTTGGAGATGACACGGTCACTGTGCACAATACTTAAACGCGTATCGGCCGAATAACCAAGAAGAGAGAGTTGTTGAGCGATCTGATGTTGATCACCCACTAAGATCACTTTTAGCTCTGGGAAATGTGACAGTGCCTGCACGGCGGCAGGCACTGTTACGCGTGGACCGAAATCCCCGCCCATTGCATCAAGTGCAACGGTTAAATTTTGCAAAGGTCAACCTTACTTGTTGATAACCTTTTTACCACGGTAGTAACCTTCAGCGGTTACGTTGTGGCGCAGGTGAGTTTCACCTGAAGTTGCGTCTACAGATAGCGCTGCAGCAGTTAGCGCATCGTGTGAACGACGCATGCCACGTCTTGAACGTGTTTTACGGTTTTGTTGTACGGCCATGGACCCTACTCCTATGTTAAGAATGCTTAGCGAATTACTTCTTCAAGCTTTTTAAAACATCGAATGGATTCGGCTTCTCTTCCAAAACTTCTTCTGGAAGTTCACCAAACACCAAATTGTCTGAATCAACGCTACAATCCGCTTCGTCATGCATCGCAACTTGAGGCAAATTTAAGATGAACTCGTCTTCAACTAACTGAACTAGGTCAACCTCGCCAAACTCGTTTAGATCTACCAAATCATACTCGTCTGGGGCGTCTTCTTCACTTTTACGACCTAAGTAAGGGGTATAAGTAAATTCAACTTCACACTCGTGTGCGAAAACCTCGTTACAGCGCTGACACTCTAAATCAACTTCGATGTTAGCTTTACCAGAGATAACAACCAGTTGCTGTTCATCAATCTCAAATGACAATGAAACTTCAGCGTCGCGTTTAACGCCTGCGACTGACTCCTCTAAGCGCTTGAACAAATTAACTTGGATGATGCCATCAAAGTCTAATCTTTTCTGAGCGGCTTTAGCCGGATCAACCGTTCGCGGTATTTTTACCTTTTGCATAGGGCGCGAATATTATCTTCCAAAACAGATTTAGTCAAAGAAAAAGGCAAAAAACTTGGTTTTTTTTCCCTTTCCACAGAGAGCATTATGAACAGCGCATTAGGATACGTTATGCTGCTGTCAAACACGCGATGATTGTAAAGTAAAATGCAAAATTACCAACTAGTTTTAGCTTCTACCTCTCCATTTCGCCAACAAATTCTGGCGAAATTAAAGCTGCCTTTCGTCACTGCAAAACCCGATTGTGACGAAACGCCGTTAATCGGAGAAACACCCGAACACTTAGTGATGCGCTTGGCTGAAAACAAAGCGCGTAGCTGCTTTTTAGCAGACCCGAGCTTAGTGATTGGGTCAGATCAAGTCTGCGTGATCGATGGCCAAATCATCGGTAAACCCTTAACTACTGAAAAAGCCGTTGAACAACTTTTACGCCAAAGTGGTCAAGCGATTACCTTTTATACTGGCTTAGCGCTTTTTAACAACCAAACTCAGCAAACACAGGTGCTTTGCGATACCTTTACGGTACATTTTCGAACCTTATCCGAGAGTATGGCTAGACGTTATGTCGAGGCTGAGCAACCACTGCACTGTGCAGGTAGCTTTAAAAGTGAGGGATTAGGCATTGCCTTGTTTGAACGCTTGGAAGGCGACGACCCCAATTCGCTCATCGGCTTACCCCTGATTAAGCTCATTCAGTTGTTAGAAAATGAAGGGCTCAATGTCATTTGACTTTAGCGTTGGCATTGCACAACGGACACCGCAAGTTTTTATCACGAAAAACTAACAGAAAAGGGCGAATTATCGCCCTTTTCTTATTTAGACATCCGGTTTACGGTTAAGCCTGACGCATTTTTGCCAGAGCTTGCTCCAAATGCGCTTCGAGTGGCGCATGGATTTCCAACTTTTTCTCACTGGCAGGATGCACAAATTGGATGTTTGCCGCATGCAAAAACAGGCGCTCAATCCCAAATTGCGCTGTATAAGCATCAAAGCGGCGATCACCATAACGATCATCCCACGCGATTGGATGCCCCATGTACTGGGTGTGTACACGGATTTGGTGCGTACGCCCAGTCACAGGGCTCGCTTGAACTAACGTCGCTTCAGCAAACTTCTCAAGAATACGGAATCGGGTTTCCGACGGCTTACCGTTGGGGTTCACGCGCACTATGCTGTTGACTTCATTTTTCAGCAACGGCGCATTGACCACTTTACACTCTGCATCCCAATGTCCCATGACTAAAGCGTAGTAGTACTTCTGCACTGTTTTCTCGCGAAACTGAGCTTGTAAGTGGCGCAGTGCCGAGCGTTTTTTGGCCACCAGCAAAATCCCTGAGGTATCACGGTCAATACGGTGTACTAACTCAAGAAAACGCGCTTGGGGGCGCAGGGCGCGCAAGGCTTCAATCGCACCAAAGTGCAAACCGCTCCCACCATGCACTGCAGTACCTGACGGTTTATTGAGGATGAGTAAATGATCGTCTTCATAGACAATACAGTGTTCTAATTCCGCCACTTTACTGAGTTTGGTACTCGGTGGAGCAGTCTCGTTCTCTTTGACTTCCACGGTGACGGGAGGCACACGTACCACATCGCCCGCTTCGAGCTTGTATTCTGCTTTTACGCGTTTTTTGTTCACGCGCACTTCTCCCTTACGTAGAATTCGATAAACCACGCTTTTGGGAATATTTTTTAATTGGTTGCGCAAAAAGTTATCAATGCGCTGACCAGCCATGTCTTCATCAATGTCGATGAACTGGACTTGAGTTCTGATTTCGTTCATGGCGCTATTCTATCTGGAATCGAGTTAAAGTCACATTTTCTTAGCAACAAAAAAAGCCATTTTTCATTAGCACCAACCCCATTTGCCGACAATTTAACCAAGTTAACCTTGGGCTCACTACCTAATTTGGTCGCACGGATGCTCCAAGTCTAACATTTCAATCACCTTATCTTTATTTAACAATAAGTTAGATTGTTGGTTTTTTGTAATCTCCCGCAAATAATTTGCGCTACATTGGAAAGCTGATTGCTGACTTTGGCAGTCACTGCTATAGTTCACAGCTGCAAGAGCTGAACTGGTGGCATTTTGTTCTTTACCGTTCAATTTCTGGCAAATTAATGAGTAGTCAGTCGAAAACAAGGTGCAGCACACGGCGTAAGACACACTGTTTGAGGCTTTTTGTTGCTCTACTCGTCGCCTTTTCATGTTGAGTACCCACCGCCTTTATAGCGGATCACAGGCAATCGTTGGCTTGTGAATACTGATGTGCCCCAGAGCATCCCCTCCAGCCGGGAGGCTGTATCGAATAAGCCATGGGATCTGGCACCGTGAAAACGAAACTCGGCAACAAAAACAAGAATCAAAACTATATAAGAAAATGAGATTTCTAAATGAAAAGAATGTTAATTAACGCAACTCAAAAAGAAGAGTTGCGTGTCGCGTTGGTCGATGGCCAACGTCTGTTCGATCTGGATATTGAAAGTCCGGGGCACGAATCGAAAAAAGCAAATATCTACAAAGGCCGCATTACCCGCATTGAACCCAGTCTTGAAGCTGCATTCGTTGACTACGGTGCTGAAAGACACGGTTTCCTCCCTCTCAAAGAAATCGCTCGTGAATATTTCCCTGATGGTTATAGCTACCAAGGTCGTCCAAACATCAAAGATGTGCTGAACGAAGGTCAGGAAGTGATCGTGCAAATCGAGAAAGAGGAGCGCGGTAGCAAAGGTGCAGCCCTAACCACCTTTATCTCTCTAGCGGGCAGCTACTTAGTTCTGATGCCAAATAACCCTCGTGCTGGCGGTATTTCTCGTCGTATCGAAGGCGATGAGCGCACTGAACTGAAATCCGCACTCAGCTCATTAGAACTGCCACAAGGTATGGGCTTAATTGTTCGTACCGCAGGCGTAGGTAAAAGCGCTGAAGAGCTAGAGTGGGACTTAAATGTACTGCTTAAGCACTGGAGTGCGATTAAACAAGCGTCTGATTCAAACCCTGCACCTTTCCTTATCCACCAAGAAAGTAACGTGATTGTTCGTGCGATCCGTGATTACTTGCGTCGTGATATTGGTGAAATTCTTATCGACAGCAACAGCATTTACGAGCGTGCTCTTGAGCATATTCGTTTAGTGCGCCCAGATTTCGTCAATCGTGTGAAAAAATACGAAGGCGAAGTACCGCTGTTCAGCCATTTCCAAATCGAAAGCCAGATTGAATCGGCTTTCCAACGTGAAGTTCGCCTGCCTTCTGGTGGCTCAATCGTTATTGATCCAACCGAAGCCTTGACTTCCATCGACATCAACTCTGCCCGCGCAACCAAAGGTGGCGATATTGAAGAGACCGCTCTCAATACCAACCTAGAAGCTGCGGATGAAATCGCACGCCAATTGCGTCTGCGTGACCTAGGTGGTCTTGTGGTGATCGACTTCATCGATATGACCCCTGTTCGCCACCAGCGTGAAGTGGAAAACCGTCTACGTGAAGCAGTGCGTGTTGACCGTGCTCGCGTTCAAATTGGCCGTATTTCTCGCTTTGGTTTGCTGGAAATGTCGCGTCAACGTTTGAGTCCTTCTCTGGCAGAAGCAAGCCATCACATCTGTCCTCGTTGTAAAGGAACCGGCGTGATTCGTGACAACGAATCTTTGGCACTTTCTGTTCTGCGCTTAATTGAAGAAGAAGCACTCAAAGACAACACATCGCAAGTACTTGCGGTGGTACCTGTCTCTATCGCGTCTTATCTGTTAAACGAGAAGCGTCGCTCAATCAATCACATTGAAAAAGCGCAGCAAGTTCGCATTACTATCGTGCCAAATTCCGATATGGAAACACCGCACTTTGAAGTGATCCGCGTGCGTGAAGGTGAAGAGCAAGATGTTCTCTCTTACCTGATTCCGAAAAAGCTGGAAGCGATGAAAGAAGCGGAAGGCAAAGAAGTGGTCGATGTTGAGCTCAAACCAAAACGTATTGAAGAGCCAGTACTGAAAGGTTTTGCCGCGCCTGCGGAAGCGGTTCCTGCTCCAACATCAAAACCTAAAGCAGAACCTCAACCTGTTGCAGAGGTACAGCAACCTGCGCAGCCTGGTTTCTTTAGCCGTGTGTTTAAAGCGATTGCGAGCCTATTCTCTGCGACACCGGAAGCGGCCAAAGTAGAAGCGCCTGTAACGCAGAACAGTGAACAAGACAAACCTCGTCGTGAACGTAACGAGCGTAATAATGATCGTCGTCGTAACCCTCGTGACAAAAACCGTCGCCGCGGTAATGAGGAAAACAACGAGCGTAACGATAAAGAGACATCAAACAACAACCGTAAGCCACAAGAGCGCAAGCCAAAGCAAGAGCGTGGTGAGCGTAACGAACGTAATGACCGCAATGAACGTCCAGAAACGGAGCGTCCAGAACGTCAAGATCGTCGTAATAAACGAGATGAAAGCAAAACGGCTAAATTGCTTGAGCAAGGTCGCCAATTAGCGGCTGAAGCACAACAAGAAGTTAAAGCCGTTGAGCCTAAAGAAGAGAAAGCCACGGTTGTTAAAGAACGTCGTCAACGTCGTAAGCTCTCGAAGCAAATTCGAGTCAAAGATCAGCTTGCCGCAGAAGACTTAGACAACCTGTCTACAGCTCCTGTTGACAATGCGTTCGACGCTCCAGCGCCAGTTAATCTGCCTGTAACCGATGATTTTGCGGATTCGGCTCAAGAGGATAACGAGCAAGATGATCAGAAGCAGCGTCGTAATCGCCGCTCGCCACGTCATCTGCGCGCCAGCGGCCAGCGTCGCCGTCGCGGTCGTGATCGTCGCCCTAATCCATTCCGCCTGCGTAAAGGTGGGGTTGCCTCTCCTGAGATGGCCATGGGTAAAGTGATGCCTCGCTACGACTTAGCGCCGCGTCCACAGTCGCGCCATGAAACTGCTGAAGGTGCTCAACATGTGACTCATGTAACACCGACTGCGGCAACTGCAGTAGTAGAAAGCGAAAAAGTGGCAGCGCCACGTGTACTCGGGGGCGTTGCCTTCCCAGAAATGGCGATGGGTAAAGTCATCGTACGTCGTGAAACTGCTGCGGTTCAACCTGAGCCAGTAGTGCAAGAGCCAGTGATTACTGACGTGATCGCAGAGACACTCATCGCACCCGTTGAGCCGGTCGTGGTTGAAGCTACAGTGATTGAAGCTCCGGTAATTGAAGAGTCAGCAACAGAAACTTCTGCGCTAGAAACCGTAGTGGCTAAAGTCGCTGAAGTCGAAGAGCCAGCCACAATCAGTGACGAGGTTGTCGCACAAACAACAGTTGAAGTGATCGCAGAAAAAATGGCAGAACCAATTAAGGTTGTTAAGCCAGTGACAGTGAGTGCAACATCACTCACCGCGAAAGCGGTCATCCAACAGCCGTACGCCTCATCGCCGATGACTAAAGCACCTGGCTCAGATGACATCCGTGAAGTGCAGGTTAACGCCGCGCCTTTACGTGCTGAACGTTACCAAGCGCGTGGTGCGGGTAGTCAAGTCGCGCGTAATCAAGCCAGTGCGGGCATGAGTAAGCCGCAAAGCTTCTAAATAGCGAAACCATACGATAAGGGCTGCCAACGCAGCCCTTTCTTTTACCCGTGATTCTTATTATTTCCCAACAGCCTTGCATCATCTCTTACGTAGATGCCTTGCGTACATACTACTTGGCGTTGCAGCCAATAGCGCTAGAGCTCAAGTAGCAAGGGGATAACGCTTATTCACGCTGGTGATATGGGCTCACACTGTAATTGATGATTGCACCCTACCGTTCAATTCTGTAGCATCCGCAGTTCAAAATTAACCCGCTTAGTCACACCTTGATCTTTCACTTTATGTTAAGCGGCTCGGTTCACTTCATGCTCATCATTCATGAGCAGCACAAATACGGAACACGGTTTTGCCCATGTTTGAATTCTCTTCTTTCTCGCAGCACTCAATAAAAAATGATGTGTTATCTGGGTTGACGGTCGCACTGGCTCTGGTACCAGAAGCGGTGGCTTTTGCTTTTGTCGCGGGGGTCGATCCTATGGTTGGCCTTTATGCCGCGTTTATTGTCGGCCTGATTACCTCCATTTTTGGTGGTCGTCCCGGTATGATTTCTGGGGCAACCGGAGCAATGGCAGTGGTGATGGTGAGCTTAGTCGCAAGCCACTGTGTGCAGTATTTATTCGCCGCGATTCTTCTCACGGGTTTACTGCAAGTCGCAGCAGGCTTGTTTAAGTTAGGCAAATTTATTCGCATGGTACCGCATCCAGTGATGATTGGTTTTGTGAATGGGCTAGCGATTGTGATTTTTCTAGCTCAACTCGGCCAATTTAAAGCTCCCGATCTCAACGGAGTCATGACTTGGC
Organism: Vibrio sp. R-1; assembly: GCF_035615595.1. NCBI lineage: Bacteria > Pseudomonadati > Pseudomonadota > Gammaproteobacteria > Vibrionales > Vibrionaceae > Vibrio > Vibrio sp. R-1. The sequence continues at coordinate 30,762 of NZ_WPDC01000025.1, forward strand.
TACCACAAAAGGAATTGCTCCTCATGTTAGGGCTGGTTGCCTTAACGATGGCGATCATCCATTTTCTACCCAAACTCACCACCGCGATACCTTCTTCATTGGCGGCGATAGTCACTGTCACTCTGCTGGTTCAAGGTTTAGGTTTGGAAACTCGTACCGTCGTGGATTTTCTGCGGGCTATGTCTGGGAATGATGCGGCAACTCTTGCGGGCTCTCTTCCCTCTTTTTCGATTCCCGCGGTACCTCTGACTTGGGAAACCCTAACGATCATTTTCCCTTACGCTTTAATTCTCGCTGCGATTGGCTTGATAGAGTCACTGCTGACGCTGACGGTTTTAGATGAAATGACTGGCACTCGCGGCCAATCCAACCGTGAGTGTATGGGGCAAGGCTTAGCCAATATCACCTGCTCCCTGTTTGGTGCCATGGGTGGCTGTGCCATGATTGGGCAATCCATGATCAACGTTAACTCTGGTGGACGTGGTCGTCTATCGGGGATAGTCGCAGCCGTATTGCTGCTGTGCTTTATCCTGTTTACCGCTTCTTTGATTGAGATGATCCCGCTTGCGGCATTAGTCGGCGTCATGTTTATGGTGGTGATTGGCACGTTTGAATGGGCTACCTTCAAATTAGCGCGCCGAGTTCCGAAACAAGATTTCTTCGTCATTGTGTTGGTGACAGTGGTCACTGTGTTTACCGATTTAGCGATTGCGGTCGCAGTCGGTGTGATTGCCTCTGCGTTGATGTTTGCATGGGAGCACGCCAAGCATATTTACGCAGCCAGCCATATCAATCCTGATGGTCATAAGGAATATCATATTCATGGCCCCATTTTCTTTGGGTCGGCCGCGAACTTCCTTGAATTGTTTGATGCGCACAATGATCCTAAAGAAGTGATTGTCGATTTCGCTCGCTCGCGCGTGGCCGATCATTCAGCGATTGATGCGATAGAAACCTTAGCGGAACGTTATGCCGCCGTTGGTAAAACCTTACACTTGCGCCATTTAAGCCAAGACTGTCGCGCTCTACTACAGAAAGCAGGCAGCTTAGTGGAAATCAACCTTAAAGAAGATCCAACCTACAAAGTCGCTAGTGATGTTTTGGCGGGATAATATCACCAAGGCAGCCTAGCGCTGCCTTGTTCACGACGGCCAGCCATCGATGATTTAACTTGCTGATAATTTAGCCTTTCTCTAGCATGGTGCTTCCACTTTCTTCCGGAGCACACCATGACATGGATTTTTCTCACCCTGTTTGCTGCCTTTATGCAAGCATGGCGCAACGCATTCCAGAGCCGTTTATCTGGCGATGTGACAATAGCAGGTGTGACCCTCGCACGCTTTCTCTGGGCAAGCCCGATTGCTGGCGTGTATCTGATCGCACTCTATCAATGGCAACCTGCCGCATTACCCACCTTCTCCAGTGCATTTTGGCATTATGTGGTCGGTGCATCGTTCATGCAGATCCTGGCTACCGCGTTAATGGTCAAGCTTTTTAAATACAACAACTACGCGGTTGGTGCTGGGCTGGCTAAAAGCGAAGCTTTGGTGGCTGCAATCTTGGGTATGCTGTTTTTCGGCACTCAACTCACGGTATTAGGCTGGCTTGGTGTAGTGATTGGCGGGGTTGGAGTCTTTATGCTGAGCAGTCACGGCGGTTTTAAACAGCTTTCACTCCCGACCGTACTTCTTGGCTTGAGCAGCGGTAGCGCATTTGCTCTCACTTCACTCTGGGTTCGTGAAGCCAGTCTCGCCTCACAACTCCCCTTCCCTTACAGCGCAGCTTGGGTATTGTTGTTGGTCATCTCGCTGCAAACACTCTGTTTGGTCGGATACTTGCTCATTAAAGAGAGATCGACCTTGTACAAGCTTTGGCAACGCCCGAAGTTAGTCATGCTGACCAGTGTGAGCAGTTGCTTAGGCTCGATAGGTTGGTTTAGCGCCATGTCATTGCAAGCCGTGCCTTATGTGAAAACGCTTGGCCAAGTGGAGATCTTTTTCACTATGTTGATCTCCATCTTCTGGCTAGGTCAAAAAGTGCGAATTAAAGATGGATTCGGGCTTATCTTAGTGGCTCTGGCCGCTATCTTGGTGATGTGGACCTAACTCTAGTGGCCATCTTACTGACTCTTCCTAAAGTCATGGCATAAAAAAACCCTCCTTGCGGAGGGTTTGTATTTCCCGATTTGTTTCGTGCTAGCGAAAACCAATCACATTACTTTTTCGCTTTTGGCGCTTTCGCCGCTTCTTGATCTGCTTTCTTTACGATAACAGTGGTGCCTTCGAAAGTTTGACCTTCAACGAATGGCTTACCGTAGTAAGAAGCCAGCAGAACTTCTTTCAGCTCAGCAATCAGTGGGTAGCGTGGGTTTGCACCAGTACATTGGTCATCAAACGCTTCAACCGCTAGCTCATCCACTTTTGCAAGGAAGTCTGCTTCTGCTACACCCGCAGCTTGGATTGATTTTGGAATGTCTAGGTTAACTTTCAGTTCATCCAACCAAGTTAACAGACGCTCAATCTTCTGCGCAGTACGGTCACCCGGCTGGCTCAGACCTAAGTGGTCCGCCACTTCTGCGTAACGACGACGTGCTTGTGGACGGTCGTATTGAGAGAATGCCGTTTGTTTGGTTGGGTTGTCGTTCGCGTTGTAACGTACTACGTTAGCAATCAGCAGAGCGTTCGCCAAACCGTGTGGTAGGTGGAACTCAGCACCGATTTTGTGCGCCATTGAGTGACATACACCCAAGAACGCGTTCGCGAATGCGATACCAGCGATAGTGGCTGCGTTGTGTACTTTCTCACGAGCGATAGGATCTTTCGCACCATTCGCGTAGCTAGAAGGTAGGTACTCTTTCAGCATCTTCAGCGCTTGTAGTGCTTGACCGTCTGAGTATTCGTTCGCAAGAACGGATACGTAAGCTTCGAGTGCGTGAGTTACCGCATCGTAACCACCGAAAGCAGTCAGAGACTTAGGCATGTTCATCACAAGGTTCGCATCTACGATCGCCATTTGTGGTGTCAGCTCGTAGTCTGCCAGTGGGTACTTAGCGCCAGTCTTGTCGTCAGTCACAACCGCGAATGGTGTAACTTCTGAACCCGTACCTGAAGTGGTAGTGATACAAACAAGCTCTGCTTTTTTACCCATTTTAGGGAATTTGTAGATACGCTTACGGATGTCCATAAAGCGCATAGCCAGTTCTTCAAAGTGAGTATCTGGGTGCTCGTACATTACCCACATGATCTTCGCCGCGTCCATTGGTGAACCACCACCTAGCGCAAGAATCACATCTGGTTGGAAGCTTTGCATTGCTGCAGCGCCTTTTTCTACGACAGACAGTGTTGGATCCGCTTCTACTTCGAAGAATGTCTGAACTTCCATGCCTTGTGCTTTCAGCAGGGCAACCACATCGTCTGCATAACCGTTGTTGAATAGGAAACGGTCAGTAACTAGGAATGCGCGTTTTTTACCTTCTAGGTCGCTCAGCGCGATTGGAAGGCTACCACGGCGGAAGTAGATAGACTTAGGTAGTTTGTGCCACAACATGTTTTCAGCTCGCTTCGCAACAGTTTTCTTGTTGATTAGGTGCTTAGGACCTACGTTCTCAGAGATTGAGTTACCACCCCAAGAACCACATCCCAGAGTCAGAGACGGTGCAACGTTGAAGTTGTACAGATCACCGATACCACCGTGAGTGGTTGGGATGTTGACAAGAATACGGGCAGTTTTCAGTTTGTCACCGAAGTAACGGATACGGTCTGCGTTAACGTCTTGGTTGGTGTACAGACCTGAGGTGTGACCGATACCGCCGATCTCTACCATGGTTACTGCTTGTGCAACCGCGTCTTCGAAGTTGTCAGCACGGAACAGACCCAGTGTTGGAGACAGTTTCTCGTGAGCGAATTCATCGTCATAAGAGACTTTGCCCAGACCTTCACCCACCAGAACTTTAGTATCTGCAGGTACTTTTACGCCTGCCATTTCAGCGATAGCAGCAGCAGGTTGACCTACGATCTTCGCGTTCAGAGCGCCATCAATCAGCAGCACTTTACGCACTTTGTCTGCATCCGCTTTGCTCAGGACGTGCGCTTTGTGCGTTGCGAAACGCTCTTTCACTTCGTCGTAAACTTCGCTCACTACGATAGCCGCTTGCTCAGAAGCACACACTACACCGTTGTCGAACGTTTTAGACATCAGGATAGAAGCAACCGCACGTTTGATATCTGCAGTTTCATCGATAACAACTGGAACGTTACCTGCACCTACACCGATGGCTGGTTTACCAGAAGAGTAAGCCGCTTTCACCATGCCAGGACCACCCGTCGCAAGGATCAGTGCGATACCATCGTGTTTCATCAGAGCATTTGACAGCTCAACTGAAGGTTGGTCAATCCAACCGATGATGTCTTTTGGTGCACCCGCTGCGATTGCGGCATCCAGAACCAGTTTCGCTGCTGCGTTGGTTGAGTTTTTCGCACGTGGGTGTGGAGAGAAGATGATACCGTTACGAGTCTTCAAAGAAATCAGTGATTTGAAGATCGCGGTTGAGGTTGGGTTAGTCGTTGGGACGATACCACAGATGATGCCAACAGGCTCAGCGATAGTCATAGTACCTAGGTTGTCATCTTCTTCGAGGATGCCACAGGTTTTTTCGTCCTTGTACTTGTTGTAGATAAACTCAGAAGCAAAGTGGTTTTTGATTACTTTATCTTCAACAATACCCATACCTGATTCTTCTACCGCCATTTGTGCTAGCGGGATACGTGCTTGGTTTGCTGCTAGAGAGGCTGCGCGGAAGATTTTGTCTACTTGTTCTTGAGAGAAAGTAGCAAATTCAGCTTGAGCTGCTTTAACGCGAGCAACCAGAGCATCAAGTTCAGCCAGATTAGTAACAGGCATAATGAATCTCCTAAAATAAAAAAATGTTAAAAACTCTTTAGTAAGTGTGCTGCAGTTCGTTTTTACTGTGGTTCAAAGACTTAACTTACAACCGACTTAGTAAATTGCTTTCACGGCTGAGTATAATATTTCAGACTGTGAAAAAAATTGACTCAGATCAGTTATGAAAAACTAATTACCTAACAAGTGGTACCCAAGAGTAAAAACATAAATTAAACAGTTGAAATTAAACGATTTAAACGAAAAATCACTCGTGATTAAAAAAACCGCACTTAGCTTTCAAAAACTAAAAAAACTACAACAGCCTGTAAAAAAGTTTCATTTTTAAACACAACCACCACTTTCAAGAGGGGGTTAACGTGCTACTGAGAGTATATCGGTTATGCTTACGACCACCAGCTATTGCCTAAGTTTTTACAAAAAATGTGCGAATGTTAACAGGCGGCATTATGAGCAAACAAACTTGACACAAGAATGACACTTACTCTTTGCATAATTCTTCATCAATTAGTTTTTCTCACATAATAATCAATAGCGACTCAATTTTTTTCATTCGTGCTTTTGCTATCTTTAACTTACATTACGCACGCTTCTTTACGTCCCTATGATGGTTACGAGACTTCATCATGCAAAGCTTTGAAATTGCTATATTCCTCCAATTTTTTCTCGGCCTTGTCGCTGCAGTAAACCCTGTAGGCATTATGCCGGTATTTGTTTCTCTTACTGGCCACATGACGCTGGAAGAGAAAAATAAAACCGCAGCGACCGCGAATATCGCCGTGGCCATCATCTTGATCATCGCCTTACTGGCGGGTCAAATGCTGCTCGACCTCTTCAGTATTTCTCTCGATTCATTCCGTGTTGCAGGCGGTTTACTGCTGCTTAGCATCGCCTTTTCGATGATGAGCGGTAAGCTCGGTGAGGATAAGCAGAATAAACAGGAAAAATCCGAATACATCAGCCGTGAGCAAATTGCGGTTGTCCCACTGGCGATGCCACTCATGGCCGGCCCCGGTGCCATCAGTTCAACGATTGTTTATGGCTCACGTTATCCAAATATGCTAGATACCTTGGGGATCATTTTGACCGTTGTCGCCTTCAGTTTTTGCTCTTGGCTGCTTTTCCGTTCAGCACCGTATATCGTCCGCTTGCTCGGACAAACCGGTATCAACGTAATCACCCGTATCATGGGTCTGATCCTTGGTGCGCTCGGTATTGAATTTATCGCCAATGGACTACGTAACTTGTTTCCCGGCTTAGCGTAAATCGTGAATAACTCGATTTAAGACGTCGATAAAAAAAGCGCCAAACGGCGCTTTTTTGTTAGTAGATGTGGCGTCGCCAAGGGAGATGATTATTTCTCGGCCAAAATGATGCGCAGCGTACGGCGCAGCGGCTCAGCAGCCCCCCACAAGAGCTGGTCGCCAACCGTGAAGGCATTGAGGAAATCATCGCCCATCGCCATTTTGCGTAAGCGGCCGACGGGGACAGACAGCGTGCCGGTTACTTTAGCGGGTGTCAGTTCACGTGCGGTAATGTCACGCTCATTCGGGATCACTTTGACCCAATCGTTATGAGTAGCAATCATCTCCTCGATTTCATCGAGAGGAATGTTCTGTTTCAGTTTGATGGTCAATGCCTGAGAGTGGCAACGCATTGCGCCGATACGCACACACGTACCATCAATCGGTACTGGAGAATCTTGCAAACCAAGAATTTTGTTGGCTTCTACACCCGCTTTCCACTCTTCTTTGCTTTGGCCATTATCGCGTTTCACGTCAATCCAAGGGATCAGTGAACCTGCCAGCGGAACCCCAAAGTTATCGGTTGGGAAAGAACCCGAACGCATGGTTTCAGCCACTTTCTTATCAATATCCAAAATGGAGCTGGCAGGATTGGCAAGCTCTGAGCTGACGGCATCATTAATCACACCCATTTGTGAAATCAGCTCACGCATATTTTGTGCGCCCGCTCCGGATGCTGCTTGGTAAGTCATAGCGCTCATCCATTCCACCAAGCCACGCTCATACAGGCCACCAAGTGCCATTAACATCAAGCTCACAGTACAGTTACCACCGACAAAGGTTTTTGTACCGTGATGAATACCATGCAGAATTTGTTTAAGGTTAACGGGATCCAGAGTGATGATCGCCTCTTTATCCATACGCAATGTCGATGCAGCATCGATCCAGTAACCTTTCCAACCCGCTTGACGCAGTGCTGGGTAGACCTTTTCGGTATAACTACCGCCTTGGCAGGTAATGACAGCATCAAGCTGCTTGAGGCTCTCAATGTCGAACGCATCGTGCAACATGCCTGCATCTTTACCAAAATTAGGGGCAGGAACACCAATTTGCGATGTACTGAAGAAAACCGGTTCAATCAGATCAAAATCGCGCTCTTCTACCATGCGTTGCATGAGGACAGAACCGACCATGCCACGCCAACCTACTAAACCTACTCTCATTTCCCTTACTCTCCGTGTAGATCCAATGTCAAATCACTGGCTCCATCTATAAGTGGTTCAGCCTGAAATCTCAAGCCTTTCTTAGCAAATCAGACAACTTTTTCTTATCCTTCTCTCGGGGTTATTCGCTTTTTTACGGCAAGCATCTTAAAACTCTCACTTTTTAACCAAGTTAGAGTATTGACGTCAGATTTTTACCAAAAAACTTATTTCTTGTAACACAAAAAACTCACCTCACAAAAGATTTGCTTTCATTTATTACTCAAAAAATAAACAGCAAATGCTACAAATTAACCACTTGAACGATATAAATCACAACAAAGAGCTTTAATGTCGATATATTATTTTAACTACGGTAAAGTGCACCTCGACTCAATAAGGATATCCTGACTCCTTACTAACGATTGGATAAGAGGCTCTTAGTATGTTACAAGCCCAACAACGCCTGCCAAGTTTGACTCAAGTAATCGTCTCGCTTGGCCTATTTTTGCTGTTAGCGTTTTCATTTACCGCAAAACTGGATTTACCGATCCAACTGGCTCTGTATATTGGCTGGTTCGTGATCATGACGTTAGGTATTCGCCTAGGACATAAATACAAAGACTTAGAAAATGCTGCCCTAAATGGCATTTCAAATGGTTTAGGCGCAGTGCTGATCTTATTGGCGGTCGGTGCTCTTGTCGGAACGTGGATTTCCGGCGGTATTGTGCCAACCATCATCTATTACGGTCTAAAAGCAATTCACCCTTCTATCTTTTTATTAGCCACTATGGTGATTTGTTCATTGACTGCTCTGGCAACGGGAACCTCTTGGGGTGCGGCAGGTACCGCCGGTATTGCCATGATGGGGATTGGACAAGGACTTGGTATTCCAGCGCCTATCACTGCAGGTGCTGTGCTGTCAGGCTGTTACTTCGGCGATAAGATGTCTCCCCTGTCTGACTCCGTGATCTTAGCCTCTTCGATGTCTAACGTTGAAGTGATGGAACACATTAAAGGCATGTTACCGATTGCTCTGATCAGCTATGTGATCACTGGCATTCTATTTACTCTGTTTGGTTTCCATTACGCTGGCAACGTCGATATGTCACAAGTAGAGACGGTCATTGCCGCGATGGAACAGCAGTTCTACATCACGCCTTATTCTTTCGTGCCTGTTTTGATTGTGCTTGGTTTGTTGGCAATGCGTATGCCTTCTTTCCCAGTGATCAGCTTTGGTTCATTGCTCGGTATCATTTGGGCTGTGATGATCCAAGATGTCGATTTCCTTCAAGCGTTCAACACCGCATGGGCACCTTACAATATTGAATCTGGCGTAAGCTTTATTGATGCAATTCTTAACCGTGGCGGTATGTCATCCATGCTCGGATCGGTTGCGGTTATCGTCTTCGGTCTTGGTTTTGGTGGTCTGCTCGATAGAGTCGGCGTGCTAGAAACCATCGCCAAACTGTTCGAGCGCCGAGTCACTAGCCCAGGTTCGCTAGCGACCAGCACTATCGGTACCGCCTTTATGGGGAACGTATTTGGTTCTGCGATGTATGTATCACTGATCCTGACCCCAAAAATCTGTGCCAAGAACTACGATCGTTTAGGCTATCAACGTAAGAACTTGTCTCGTAACGCAGAATTCGGCGGTACACTGACCTCTGGCATGGTGCCTTGGAGTGATAACGGCATCTATATGGCGAGCATTTTGGGTGTGGCGACTCTCTCTTATGCACCGTTTATGTGGTTAAGTTTCGTGTGTATTCTCGTCACTATCATCACATCTTACTGTGGTTGGTTTGTCGATAAATGTGAACCCACACAGGCCATGAATGAACAAGAAGTGACGGCAGAGGAAATCCAGAAAGCACCGGCTTCTGCATAACAACGTTCCATCACTTGTTATCTTTTAAAGAGCGCTAAGGCGCTCTTTTTATTGATAATTCATCCGAAGGCAATCGCGATACATGCCACTCTGCCTCACGCACAGTTTCAGCCAGATAAGCAGAAAGATTATCCAAGTCTCTTTCACTTGGGAGCTGCCCCGTTCGCAAATGACTCTCTATTTCAGCAGCGACCTGCTTTAATCGCTCAGCACCAAGACTTGCCGCAACACTTTTTAGGCTATGACAATGTCGCTGCGCGGCTTCAGGATTACTGAGTAACAGCGAACGGATCTGCTCATCATCATTTTTATGATCTTCCAAAAAAACTTTGAGTAGCTGCCGAACGGCTTCAAAGTCGCCATTCAGCGTTTGCTCTACCAGAGCGATATTGACTTGATGACTCATGCCACCTAGCTCGTGAAATTTTGTATTTTCTTGGTTTGAAGCAGATCGAGGCAAAAACTGGGGATGGGATGGCAATACGATAAAACAGAGCATCGCTATCGAGCTAGCCCCAACCAGAATCACCATCATGATCCAGAGCTGATGGTGATACTCCTCTTCAAGCATACTCGCCTCTTCATAGACAGCATGATTGAGCAATTTTCCGACGAGGTTATCGCCTTCGGCGTATTGCGTCAGTAAGCGAGAAACTTGTGCCAAAGCAACTTGCAGTGATTCTTGTTCACGACTGGGCAAGGTTAAAGAATCTTGCAAAATACGATCTAAACTTCGATAGATTTCAGGACTGTTTCTATTATCCGCAAACAACGCTTCAAAGCTAAACGCGCCTAACTGGAAATACGCTGACAATAACTGAGGATCGGCATGCACACGCTGACGACTTTCACGAAAGCGCTCAGCCAACTCCGTTGGATGCAGCTCTATGGTTAAAAACGCCCGCGCTTGTTCAACAAATCGATCGGTTTGGTACAAGAGCTGCTGCACATCTCGCCGAATCCATATCCTCGACTGTTCAGCTTCAATCTGCATGCGTAAAGCTAAGACTAATGACAGCTCAAGCTCCAAATTAGGAGCTTGATTGGCTCGATAGGGCTGCGCAAAATAGAGCGTCTCACGAAAATGCATCAAACGATTGGTGAGTTCATCGAGACTGCGTGAAGAGGAAGAGATCAAGGAGAATTGCCACAACACCAAAGCGGCGACCAAACTCCAAGCCGCGAAAATAGCCATCACGACTTTCTTCCTAACACCTTGATTCAATAAAGTCTGTGTCATGCCTAACCATCCTGTTTAGAACTTCAGATCAAGCATATACCCTATTTTGACTCTTGATGGTGCACGCAATAAATTGCGTACAAAAAAGAGAGCGTGATCGCTCTCTTTTTCAATGAACTCAATGAAACCTACCTACTTATCTCATGATCGTCGGGCTGATGTTTAACGTAGGCGAGTTAACTGGTCACGCAAATTAGGTGGAGTGCCTTTAATCGTCAGCGTATCGGTTTCTGGATCGTAAAACACTCGCTCGCCGAGCAACAAACTATCAAAACTCAAGTTTAAGCCGCCACCCGCACCTACGTATTTGGTTAGCTTACGAACCGTTGAACGATCGGCAGGAAAACTCTCTTCTAACTGATAGCCTTGTTCACGGGTGAAATCGAAGAAGTTTACGCCCCCATTACTCGGAGGTAGCTCGCCGGAGAGCTCTTGCACTCTGACTTCATCACCCGCTTTGATTTGATCGTTACAGTACTCATACACCTGCTTTTTGTAACTGATCACTTCCTCTTTTTCGAATTTCGCGTCAGCACAGAAGTCTTCCACCGCCTGCATCAACACTTGGTTTTGCTGTTTGGTGTCTAAGCCAATATCCGCCTGTAGAAAGTCCAAAAAGAAGTCTGCTACTTTACGACCAACACGACCTTTGATGTAACTCAGGTAACGTTTGGACTCTTTGTCGGTTTCATAGCTCGAAAGATCAATACGCGCCACGATATCCATTTTGTTGATGTCTAGATAGTCGGTAGCGCTGATGTCGAGCCCTTCTGTCACTTTCAAACTTTGATTGAGAGGCAGTAGACCAATAAAGAGATAATCCGTCGCCAAAGATTGATATTCGGCCATCACTAAGATCCCTTCATCAGCAAAAGGATACTTGGCTAACTCATTTTTTAGGCGTTGAGCGCTTTGCTGTGAAAACTCATAGAATGGCAAGGTTCCACGACGCATCTCTTGCAACCAAAGCTGGAATTCACTGTCTGACTTAAAGCAACCGAAACCTTTCCCGGCTTTTGCATTAAAAACACGATGTAACTCAGCGACTAAGTTTTCAGTTGACGTATCATTGCGAAGAGATTCGGCGCGATAATTCACCACCAATTCATCGTTATCATTTTTACGGAGTTGGTGCAAAATCACGTTAGAAAGGAATAGGCTCATAGTGAAATAATCATCGTTCTGGTTTCAGTTGTCAGGCATAGTAGGTTATCATAAGCCGCTTTTACTATCATCATCAGAGTCAATATGCCTATTACATCTAAATACAGTGACGAACACGTTGAATCCATTCTGACTGAAATTGCTGCGGTACTAAATAAACATAATGCTTCGCCAGAGCTCACCTTAATGGTGGTTGGCAACATCGCAACGAATGTCATCAATCAAAATGTTGCTGCTGCACAACGTAAAGTGATTGCTGAAAAATTCGCGCAAGCATTAGTGTCGTCTTTGCAAAGCTAAATTGACCCATTTAACCCATAAATAGAAAAAGCACATGGTAGATAGCGGAAATACATACGGCGATCGGGTATCTCGTTTAGTAGGTTGGGGGCACTGGTTTGCCTTCTTTAATATCATCGCTGCCATGTTGATTGGCACACGATATATCTCTCAATCACCTTGGCCAGAAACCTTGCTTGGGCAGCTCTACCTTGCGCTGTCTTGGGTTGGACATTTCGGTTTTTTGGTTTTCGCACTCTACCTGTTAGTGCTTTTTCCACTTACTTTCATTATTCCATCGAGAAGCTTATTCCGCTTTTTGGCCGTATGCTTCTCAACGTTAGGCCTCACTGTTTTACTGATTGATACTCAGGCCTACCAAATTATTAATTTGCACCTCAACCCTGTGGTGTGGGAACTGCTATTCAGCGATGAAACCAGCAGCGTCAGTGCGGATTTGCAGCATTTGTTTGTGGTACTGCCCCTCATCTTTCTCCTTGAGCTCGGTTTATCAGAATGGGTTTGGCGCAAGCAGCGTAAACTGTCGCACAAACGCGTCGGGCGACCTCTAGCGGCCGTCTTTTTCTTCAGTTTCATCGCTAGCCATCTGATTTATGTGTGGTCGGATGCATATCTCTATTCCCCGGTCACCAGTCAGCGAGCGAATTTCCCGCTCTCTTATCCAATGACGGCAAAATCCTTTATGGAAAAGCACGGCTTGCTCGATAAAGAAGAGTACAGCAAGCGCCTTGCCGAACAGAATAGTGATATTGACGGTCTGATTTACCCACTCGAACCGTTAGAGTTCAGTCGTAGAGCCAATAATTTGAACGTGCTGATAGTCAGCATCAATAATTTGCGTGCAGATGCCCTGACCCCTGAACTCATGCCCAATACTTATCAGTTTGCGAATGAGAATCTCAATTTCACCAATCATTACAGTTCAAGCAACGATATGTTTGGCTTATTTGGTCTGTTTTACGGCTTACCGAGTACCTACGCCAGCAGTGTGCGAGTGCAAGGCAATGCGCCGCTACTGATTGATGTGATGAAGAAAAATGACTATCAGTTTGGCTTATTTAGCGGCAACAACTTTGCAGACCCACTCTATAAAGAAACCATGTTCCGCTCTTTACCGATAGAGACGATTGCTGTTACGAAAGATGAGAGCAGCCCAGATGAACAAGCGGTACAACGCTGGGCAGAATGGCTAAATGTCGGTCAAAAACAGCCTTGGTTTAGTTATTTAGAACTGACGACCGTAGAAGAGTTTTCAGAACTCAGTAGTGCTCAAGAGTCAGCGGAGGATCGTTTACGCAGTGCATACAACCTGTCCGTGACCCAAGCCGACCAAGTCATCAACACCGTTCTTGAACAACTGAACTCGTTGAAACTTATGGATAACACAGTGGTAGTGATCACCTCCAATCATGGCACGGAGTTTAATGAAACCAAAACCAATACTTGGGGTTCAAACACCAACTACAGTCGCTACCAACTGCAAGTCCCTATGGTGATTCATTGGCCTGGCAAAGTGGCAGGAACCTATGCTCATCGCTCTAGTCATCTCGATTTCTCGGTAACACTCATGCAAGATTTGCTCGGTGTTTCCTCTAATCCAGTTGACTACAGCAGCGGTAAAAATCTGTTTAACGAAAGTAAGCGCAAATGGATTTTGGCGGGTGATGCTCGTGAGCTTGCCTTGATTACCGATTCACAAACTACGGTTTTAGATAAGTTTGGTAATTTCAAAGTCTACGATGGCGATTACCAACGTCTTAAAGAAACTAACCCAACACTGCCTGTATTAATGCAAGGTTTGACCGAATTGCAGCGTTTTTACGCAAAAGATAATTAAATTCATTATTTTAAGTCGGTTCAGGGTTGACGCATCTAGTAAAAGTCATTAGATTACGCGCATCGGACTGTAGCGCAGCTTGGTAGCGCACCGTCATGGGGTGTCGGGGGTCGGAGGTTCAAATCCTCTCAGTCCGACCATACACCTAAAGGGGAGTTTCTTAGAAACTCCCCTTTTCCGTTTTATTTAATGTCTAAAATAGCACTTAGTCATAAAAATAGCGGCCAAGTGTACATAATTGAAGCAAACAGTATTTTCAGGGCTTTACAATCGAACTTAGGGTCGATATTATGCGCCCCATAA